>JAPHSZ010000192.1 GCA_026196545.1 Gammaproteobacteria bacterium | reverse complement strand
TCGTTAACCCCCGAGCCCGGTGCCGAGCGCAGTAAGGAAGTCGTGGTCGCGCAGGAAATCCTGCAGACCATGGGAATGCGTGCATTCGTACCGCTGGTCACCGCCTGCCCCGGCTGTGGTCGCACCACCAGTGACTTCTTCCAGACCCTGGCCGAGCAAACCCAAAATTATTTACGCCAGCAGATGCCCGTCTGGAAAAACCAGCACAGCGGCGTTGAAGAAATGAGCGTTGCGGTCATGGGCTGCGTGGTCAACGGCCCCGGTGAAAGCAAACACGCCAACATCGGCATCAGCCTGCCCGGCAGTGGTGAAACACCGGTGGCCCCCGTTTATGAAGATGGCGTGAAAACCATCACCCTCAAGGGCGAGAACATCGCTGATGAGTTTAAAAACCTGATAAATGAATATGTAACAAGAACTTACTCAAAAAAATAAGTCGAAATACTGACCGTTCATACATTAATTGCTATCATTAGAATGCGTATAGATTCATGGTGTGCAATAGCCTGCTACAGGATGTAATGCCGGCAATAAACAGGGACACCAGAAATTCTCCACTTACTTAGTATGCAATTGTGCTGATTTTTCAGTGCCCAGAGTTATTATGAAAATACATAGATATTTAATAATGTTGCTTGGTTTATCCCAGGCTTTATCCACTCACGCGAATACGGACAAAAACCTGGAGAATTTTCTTTCATTGAGCCTGGAAGAACTGGTCAATCTTGAAACCACTATTGCGGCTCACGAAAAACACACCACCACTAAAGCGCCTGCAGTAGTCACACTTATTACAGCCGATGACATCAAGGCCACCGGTGCAACCAATCTAACTGATGTTCTGGAAGGCGTACCGGGCATTCATATCAAAACCCACCACTTTGGATTCAGGCCGTTGATATATTTTCGCGGTGCATCTGCCAAACAAACACTGTTGATGGTAAACGGCACCCCCATGAAGGACCTGATGTGGGGATTCGGCATTTTCTGGAAAGGCCTGCCAACCAGTATGATTGAGCGTATAGAAATTATCCGTGGTCCCGGTTCTGCGCTGTTTGGCTCAGATGCCTCCGCCGGTGTCATTAATGTCATTACTAAAACAGCGGGCAAAATTCAGGACTCTGAAATTGGTGTCAGAGCAGGCAGTTTCAATACCAAAACGGCCTGGATGCAGCACGGGGATAACTGGAATGGTTTTGACATCGGACTAACCGCCGAATTATTCAGTACCGATGGCCATGCGCCGCTCATTAAAGCAGATGCTCAGACCATATCGGATCAGGCTAACGGCACCAGTGTTTCTTATGCTCCAGGCTATGTATACAATGGCTGGAACAATCAGGACATTCGCTTCTCCATTGCCAAAGATAACTGGCGTGTTCTCGCTGACTTTATGCGTCACACCAATCTGGAGACCGGACTAACAGGAGCAGGTACACTGGATCCAGTCACTCAGGCGAATGATCACCGATATAACCTTGATTTGCTCTACAACAATGAGTCATTTAGCGATAACTGGGGAATCGATGCTGAACTCAGCATTCTGCACCTCGACTATAGCTCAGGTGATGGTTTTCAGGAGCGCCCCCCGGGCTACACTGATAGCACAGGCACTTATCCAGACGGACAAATCAATCAAATGAGGTCTGCCGAACGTCGGGGGAATGTTGAAATCAGCGGACTTTATCGCGGTATTGAAAATCATGCACTACGCATAGGTGCGGGATATATCTGGCAGGATTTGTACTCGGTCGAACATTTTGTCAACTTTGGTACAGGTGCAGATGGAAACCCTATTACACCGGGTGCCCCACTGCAGAACATCGCTCATTCCCCTTATGCATTTGCACCAGAAAAAATGCGTAAAATTGGTTATCTATTCCTGCAGAATGTATGGACCATTAACAATGATCTGGAACTAACGGCCGGTGCACGTTATGACGATTACTCCGATTTTGGTGACACACTCAATCCACGCCTGGCACTGGTCTGGAATAGTACGGATAAATTAACTACAAAACTGATGTATGGCCGGGCCTTCCGTGCACCTTCTTATCTGGAGCTATTTGCTGAGACTTCCTGGTCACTGCCCAACGAAAATTTAGATCCGGAACGCTCCGAAACACTGGAACTGGCATTTTCTTTTGATGCATCAAAAGATTTGTTATTGAATTTGAACCTGTACCATTTCAAGCAGACAGATATTATCCGGGCCACTGACACTGGCTTATCAAAACTGGAATTCCAGAATCTCGGCGATCACAGTATTCACGGTGCAGAGCTGGAAGTGCGATGGCAGGCAACTAAAGACCTGGGGATTTCAGGTAACTATTCTTTGCGTAAACAGGATGACACTCCATACCGCGAAATCCAGGAACCTGAAAAAGATGCTTATCTACGTATAGATTGGGGATTCCTACCTGAATGGAACTGGAACCTGCAAACCAACTGGATTAGCGAACGCCTACGAGCATCCGGTGATACTCGAGCACCTTTGGATGATTACTATATAACAGATACCACGATTCGATACGCTCACTCGAAAAGTTTGGAATTGGCCGCTTCTGTGCGCAATCTGTTTGATGACGATACCAGAGAATGTACAGGTCAATCTATCCCGGATGATTTACCTCTACCAGAACGAAATATATATGCAGAAATGCGCTACAAGTTTTAAATGGATGACAAAACTAATATGACTAAAACGAAAGGGAAATCAGGCCTCATTAGCTCTGGCTTCTGGGGGAGAAAATGGCTGGTTCAGGCATG
>JAPHSZ010000118.1 GCA_026196545.1 Gammaproteobacteria bacterium | reverse complement strand
TAACGAACAAGGATAGATCGTGAGCGCGCAGCGATCCACGATCTTATCCTGTTGTTGGACAAGCCCGGTTTACCTTATATAAGAAAATATCTTTTTTTAACTTTTGACTGGTGTGGCTCTTTTTTATAGAGCCATTTTTTTTGTGCGAGTATTGGCCTCAGCAACGCGACTGATAAAAAAATAATTATATTGATGTCATAAGAATCACCTCCTTTAATCTCGGGTGGATTTCTTGTCTTTTTACCTTTGCATTTTTAGTCGGGCTTTAAACGCGGCCCTATGAGTATGTTTTTGATGGCCATTGTCGACTGGCAATGTTTGCATTTAAAGGCCGGTCGGTTTCTCGGCGTTATTGTTTCCAGACGCACAAAACCGGGGTCGGATCACAGTTTTCTCTAATATTAGTAATAACTGTGGTCCGACCTCGATTGTTTGCGATTGGCCGGGCATTAATCTAATCAGCGACCACCACGCATACCGCCACCCGGTCCCATACCGCCACCTCTTGTCGGTGGTTCATCAGGTAAAGTCATGCCCTGTTCCTGTGCTCTTTTTTTCATGCGTTCGTGATGCTCATTGCGAATCTGCTGGCGTTGTTCCAGGGTTTTTGCGGTACGCATTTTCTGGCGGAATTCCATGCGTTCCTGCTCGGTCATTAATTGGCTGCCATAGATTTCTTGTTGTATTTGAGTTCTGTCCTGAACTGGATCTTGCTCGGCTGCCAGTGCTAAGCCGGTTGTAAGAGCGAGGACAGTTGCCAGGGCGGATGCGATTAGATTTTGTTTCATTTCGTGTACCTCATATCATGTGGATGGCTTCAACGTTGAGCCTGTACTATTTTGACCATGGTTATTGATGCCGATTCATGACCAGATCATTAGTTTATTGTAATAAACAAGTTGTAAAATAATCACATACTAAGTCTGTAGTAATGAGGGCTAAACGCTTTTAAGCTGGGGAGTATCCCCTTTCTGTAGTACTATTTTTAGCTGTCTTTAGCCACGTAGAGCCTTACTATTACATTGCTGTCTCTGCATATATTTGTTGTAGTATTAATATTAAATGTGCTGAAATGAAACTTGATGGTGTAATTTTATGCTACGACCACTTACTCTCAGTCTGTTGATTGCTTACTCAAGCCAGTGTTTTTCTTACGACTGGATACCCGAGCGCCGCAAGGACCAGAATCCCACACAGCCTGCTCACTTAGTTGTGCCCCTGCCCTACAGCAAGCCGGGTATTGGCGATGGTCTTGTGCTGATGGGCACGGTCTCCAATGTGGCCGAGACCACGGCCGATATTACCGGCCTGTTTGTCACCGGTGATGCCGATGGCAGTATTATCAATGGTTCCGAGGTGCCGCTATTTTCCGATGTTCTGTTTCTCGATTTTTTTGTGCAGAACATCAACCGCGCGGCTATTAGTAACTACTCAATTCGCGGCATCAGCAATACCAGTGAAGATGATTTCACTGTTCTGGATTTGAGTGTCGCTGACGAGCTGAATGCCGAGATCAACCTGACATTTTTTGACCGTCGCCTCAATTTCTATTATTCCTACCGCGACTTTGAATATCAGGTGGATGCTATCCGTAACCATGACGGCACACTCATTGCGGCTCTCGGTGAGCCATACACCAATTCAGAAAGCAGCGACAGTTTCCGTATCTCGATTGACCTTACCGATGATTATCTCGATCCCAGGACGGGTATCAGGTTTGATCTTGCCTATCAGGATCACGACGCCGTCAGCATTAACGACCCGGATTTTTATACGTTAAATTACATGATTCTTGGTTATATACCGATGGGCAAAATTGATACGCTGGTACTGAATTATTATCAGTCAGATGCACGCGTACAACGACAGGGAAACACTGACCCGGCAAGTATCCGCGCCGAGCTGGACATGAACTGCGCACCTGCCGATACTCAATGCCTGACTGCAGAACAGGAACTGGTCGATAACTTTATTAACGCCAGGACAAATGGCACCTCAGTATCGCTGGGTGGCGACCTGCGCCTGCGCTCTTTTCCGCAAAGCCGTTATCAGGGTGCGCACACCGCATTCATCGGCGCCGAGTACCGCTGGAACATCACCCAGGAGGCAACTCCTTTTGATTATTTTATCTGGAAAGACGTTCGCACCGGCTATCAGGTCGCGTTCTTTGCTGAACTTGGCACCGTCTCCGAAACCTCGTCACAGCTTTGGGATGAAACCCGGCACAGTATCGGCGTCGGCTTTCGCCTGATTGCTGCCTCGGGCGCAGTCTACCGAGCTGACTTCGCCAGCGGCAACGAAGGTACAGAAGTGATCATCATTTTTGATTACCCATGGGAATAGCATCTACTCAGCTCGTCACTATTACAGGGTTTATCAGTCACAAAAAAGGGGAGCGAATGCTCCCCTTTTTATTACATCAGGCTTTAGTTTTTAAATCAAAATTCAACTGCCAGCTGCGCAGTCAGCGTGCCACCTGATTCACCAGTACCGCCGTCAGCCACGTCATAATCATCGGCATCGGTGTATTCAACAGCCAGGCCAACATCACCTGCGATGGTGGTTGAAACCGAAATCATGTTACGTGTTTCAGGCAGGGCGCTACCATCGACTTCATCTGAAGTCTGGTGGGCGATAGCAATGGTGTAGTCATCGATGGTGTAGGCCACTTCGATGTTGCTGGCGCTGGGTTCAGCTTCGGCACCATTGAACTGAAGGTCAGCAATGTTAAAGCTATCGGACGCTGTAATATATTCAAGAATAACGTTCAGCTTGTCCATGGTGAAGATGGCGTGTAGTGCCATGCCCGCGGTGTGTTCTTCAACAACGCCTGGGCCTGCAATGATCGCTTCCTGAATGGCATCGGTTTCTGCCATGTTGTTGAGGTAATCCAGGCCAAGATCCATGTTTGCGGAACCGGCTTTCATGGTGTAGCCAATGCTGATACCAAAGTCATCTACCACATCATTGTCGACTTCATTTTTGTCGGCTTCACCATTGAAGGCATAGACCGAAGCGCGAAAGCCGCTGGCTTCGTAACCAAACTCAATGGCCGCTTCCTGGGTTTCGGCAATTTCCAGCGTTAGTGGGTCAGAGACCATGTGGCTCTCAAAATTACCAAAAGGGATGTACATGCGGCCAGCGTTGATGAATACAGGGCCATTGGTAATGGAGATTGTGCCTTCATCAATAACAGGTGGATCGGTATCGTCATCTTCGTGCAGCATCAGTACATGGGCGCTGACTCGGTCATTTATTTTTGCATCGAAACCAATTTCGACGGTGGCGAGAGCAATGTCGCTGCTTTTTTCTGTGCTGTCATAGGCTTCGCCCGAGCTCATTTCAACTTCAACAGCACCACTGACTTCCAGTGTTGGTTCGGCGGTAGCAGGTGTTGCGCCCATGCCCATAGCAATCAGCATACTGGCGCTCAGGTATTTTAAATTGAGAGTTTTCATTGAAGGTTTCCTTGAAAATAGTTATCTAAAATTCTTGGTGAACAGGAATAGGTTTGCTTCTCATTTTCGATTATAAATCTTAAGCTAACTATATGTTTTATTTTGAAAATGGCAAGTGATTTATGGCTGAGCGGGACATTTTCTGGTGCGATGTGTTGAAACAGATTTTATAAATTCAGTTCGTGCATCGGGGAGGTCGAGCCGGGTTTCTTCAATGATGGGCAGATTTGGGTAACTCGCCTGTATCGCACGCGCAAATACACCGCTGGCTATCTCAGTGACACATTGGCCTTCTATAAAAACCGGTGTGCTGTTCAGACCGCAACTGGGGGATTGGCTTTTCAGGACAAAGCCGCTGAGACCATCGAGTTCGGGCATTTTTTTCAGGCAGTAATCGCGCATTAAACCAGTAATGTCGATGTCGGGATTATCACGGCCGGTGAGTCTGGGTTGCTCGATGCTACCACTGAGCTGTACCGGCGGCCGGGGTATGGGTAAGCCAGCTTCGACTTCAGGACAGATGGGGATGAGGTCGAAATGCACAGCCAGCTTATTGAGCATAGCGCAGGGTTTGGAACGGCCATCGTAACGCACGGTATCGCCAAGCAGGCAGCGGCTTACACCTATTTTGGGCTTAGTCATTACGCCTATTGTTTGGCGCCCATGTTGAGTGCGCGTTCGCGGGATTTATTATCTTCAACGGCGCGCTTGCCAGCATCCCAGTTGGGCATGGTTTCGGGCCAGCCGAAACAGTGTGCGGTCAGGATTTCGCACAGGGCATCAATGTGTTCCGGCTCAGTGTTAAGTGCGGGAATATAGTGGTAGCTTTCACCGCCTGCTTCCATGAACAGCTCACGGTTCTGTATTTCAATTTCTTCCAGAGTCTCCAGGCAATCGGCAGAAAAGCCGGGGCAGATGATGTCGATGTTTTTGACACCGTCCTTTGGTAGCTGTTGCAGGGTTTTGTCGCAATAAGGTTGCAGCCAGGGCTCTTTGCCAAAACGTGACTGGAAAACGACCTGCCACTGATCCTGCTCAAGTTGCAGGGCTTCGGCGGTCAGGCGGGCCGTTTTCAGGCAGTGGCAGTAATAGGGATCGCCACTTTCGATATAGCGTTGCGGCACCCCGTGGAAGGAAAACAGCAGCCTGTCGCCACGCTCATTTTTCTCCCAGTGCCTGCGGATACTGTTCGCCAGTGCCTCAATGTATTTGACGTGATCGTGATAGTGGTTGATGAAGCGCAGGTCGGGTAGCCAGCGCCAGCCCTGGAGTACGTTGGTGACTTCGTCAAAAACCGAGGCGGTGGTGGTGGCGGAGTACTGGGGGTACATCGGTAGTATGATCATCCTTCTAGCCCCCGCCTTGCGCAGGGCGTGCAGGCCGTCCTTGATGGAAGGCTTGCCGTAACGCATGGCCAGGTCAACAATGATGTCGCCACGGAATTTTTTCATCAGGGCTTTTTCGATGGCCTGGGTCTGTAGTCTGGAGGTGGCGACCAGCGGTGAGCCCTGATCGGTCCAGACTTCCTGATAGGCTTTAGCCGCACGGGCAGGTCGGGTGCGCAGAATGATGCCGTGAAGCACCAGCCACCACAGCCAGCGCGGGGCATCGACCACGCGCCTGTCCCAGAGAAATTCAGCCAGATAGCGCCTGACTGCGGATGGCGTAGCTGCATCCGGTGAACCCAGGTTGACCAGTAAAATGCCCAGCTTTTCCTGGGAGCCGTGTCGATAAGTGAAATCTGTTTTTGCCATGGCCGAAGACTGACAGATTCGAAATTAATCTACAAGTGCTTCGTAAAACAGCTTGAATGCTGTGCATAATATGTGCGGTTTTGGTGTTATGGTGTATATGATCCTATATTAACTTCCTGTAATATACGCGCAGTTTTTTTACCTTTATAAAGAATAACCTGGAGCTGGATCATGCCAATACGTCTGGCAGTACCAAATGAAATTATGCCTGGTGAGCGCCGTATTGCGCTGGAGCCGGGCATTGCAAAACGTTTAATCGCCATGGGCGTTGAAGTGTCGATGGAAAAAGGCGCGGCGCTGTCTGCGCATTTCGCTGACGATGCTTTTGAGGGCGTGAAGATTGTTGATACGCCGCAGGCGCTTTATAAAAATGCCAGTGTGATTTTCAAAGTACAGCCACCGACCATGGAAGAGCTGGATATGATAGAGCCGGGCACGGTGGTGGCCGGTTTTATGGCACCGCACAAAAATGAAGATTTACTGCACAAAATGTGCGAGAAAAATATCACCACACTGGCGATGGAGCTGGTGCCGCGTATTACCCGTGCACAGTCGATGGATGCGTTATCGTCACAGGCATCGATCGCCGGCTATAAAGGCGTGTTGATGGGCGCAGATATGGCCAGCGTTTTCTTTCCGATGCTGACCACGGCCGCGGGCACGATTCGCCCGGCCAGGGTTCTGATCATCGGTGTCGGTGTGGCAGGCTTGCAGGCGATTGCAACCGCCAAACGCCTGGGTGCGATTGTTGAAGCCTACGATGTACGCACCGCGACCCGCGAGCAGGTTGAGTCACTCGGTGGCAAGTTCATTGATACCGGCGTTAGCGCCGACGGCGAAGGCGGTTATGCGCGCGAGCTGACCGACGAGGAAAAACAGCAGCAGCAGGATG
>JAPHSZ010000095.1 GCA_026196545.1 Gammaproteobacteria bacterium | reverse complement strand
ATCAGTGTCCATGGCAGGTCGCAGAAGGTCAGGCCATTAAGATCAAGGTCGGCCGATGTGTTTTTATTGCCGGTATAAACGTGTGAAGTTGAATAAACGGGAATATCGCCGGCGTGGTGAAATTTGAATGCAGGCATAATGCCACGGGCTGAGCGGGATGTTGCGGCCAGAAAGACCATATCAATATCCTGGCGGCGATAAGGTGTAAATTTAAGCTCTGTACCCAACAGTCGTTGCAGGTCTTTATGACGGCTGCTGCTGTGTTGCAGATTGAGTAGCCGCTTAATCGGCTGGCCGTAATCGTCTATTTTGTCATTAAAAAACTGCGAGCTGAGTACCTTGCCGCCCAATTCTGTGAAACGTTGCTGGAAGGCGTTTTTCAGGCGCTGCCCCCACGGACTATCGGGCACGAGTATGGCCGCCCGGGTTTTGTTCTGGCGAATTGCCAGTTCGGCGGCCTGTTTTGCTTCATCTTCTGGTAGTAAGCCAAACTGGTATAGATTATTAGTGGTGTCTGAAGAGTCTTCAGCATAATTTAAAGTCAGTACCGGGATTTTAAATTCATCACCGATGGCGTTCGACTGTATCAATTGATGGATGCCGGATTTATTGAGCGGGCCAATAATATAACTGGCGCCTTCCTGAACTGCTTTTTGATATAGCGCGACAAAGTCCATGTCCTTTTTGCTGGTGTCGTAGAAGCGAATAGTTGGTTTATGGCCCTGCTTTCTATTTGCATAGTAGGCGCTTAAAAGGCCACCTTTAATCGCTTCTGTGGCTGCCTGATAGGGACCGTGCAGTGGTAACAGCACGGCGATAACATGCTCGCCGGTCTGTGTGTTGATGTGCTCATCTAGTAGTCTGCTGATGAAAAGATTGCTGGCGGGGTGCTCCGGAAATTCCGTGCCCCAGTCAAGAATACTGTTTTGTAGGTCGTGATTATTGATTTGAGCGCTGCGTATAATACGGGCCAGTTCCAGCCAGCCCTGTAATGCCTTATTACTGGATTTTAATTTATCGAGTACCACAGATGGCAGGGCATTTAGGGCAGACCAGATAGCCGAGTGATTGGCTTCACGTTGCTCATCATTTATGTAATAGGCGTCTATCCATACGCGTGTTTTAATGGCTTCCATGAAATAACCCATGGCAAAATTGGCGTCTGCTCGAACCTCACCGGTTTCAATAAATTGTGCAATGGCCATTTTTTTTTGCCTGGGCAATAATTCAATAGCCCGGGCAGGATTATTGTTGGCCAGTGCTATTTTTGCAGTGAGTAACTGAATCTGGATCTGCTGGGAGCTGGCAATAGCCACAGGTTTTATGTTTTCAAGCTGGCTTAGTGCAGAAGAAATGTTACCGCGTTGATAGTACAGTTCTGCGGCCTTAATCAGGTATTTCTGCTGTGTTTCACCCGTGCTGTTGCTGGCGAGTTTTATATAGTACTCAGGTGTTTGCTGGTCTGTGCTAACGAAGTCATCCTCAGTTGCCTGATTGAGAACAGCATCTGAAACAATGGCGTCATCGATGTTTTTATCTGGCACAGTGGTGCAGGCGCTCAGAAAGGCGAATGACAGAAGTGCCAGGTATTTGGGTGAAATTGATTGCAGCAAAGTATTCAAAGTAATCGTTTAATCTATTAGCTGGTCAGCTTATCAGAAACTAACAATAATATGACTGAATAATTGGTGTGTCAGTCGCTGAATCCGTTAGTATTACAGTCCAATAAGTATGTTTTGCAGGATTCGCCGTGTCAATCAAAAAATCGTCTAAAAAAGTAACTCCGGGGAGCGGTACGCTGTACATGGTGGCGACCCCCATTGGTAATCTGGATGATATCAGCCCACGTGCGGTCGAGACCCTCAGGGCTGTTGATTTAATTGCTGCTGAAGATACTCGCCATAGCCAGCGATTGCTGAACCACCTGGGCGTAGAGACACGGATGCAGGCCTATCACGAACACAATGAGGAAGTTCAGGCAGAGCGGCTGATTGCGCGCCTGCAACAGGGAGAATCCATTGCCCTGATTTCTGATGCGGGTACGCCGCTGGTCAGTGACCCCGGTTATCGTCTGCTCGAACAGGCACATTTTCAGTCAATAAAAGTGGTACCAATACCGGGAGCCTGTGCAGCGATAGCCGCGATGAGTGTGGCGGGGCTGCCTTCGGATCGTTTTAGTTTTGAGGGTTTTCCTCCTGCAAAGCAGACAGCACGTTTGAGTTACCTGCAGGCGCTCAAAGACGAACCTCGTACTATGGTTTTTTACATTTCCTGCCACCGTATTCTGGAGACATTGCAGGATATGAAAGTTGTGTTTGGTGAGCAACGTCTGGCTACCTTTGCGCGTGAAGTGACCAAAACCTATGAAACTATCCGTAAGGCCACACTGGATGAACTGAGTGCGTGGGTGACTGATGATGAAATGCAACGCAAGGGTGAGATTGTGCTAGTGGTGGCGGGTAGTACTAGGAACAAATCAGATCATCCCATGCGTGATGAAATACTGGCTGCACTGGTCGATGAGCTTCCTGTTAAGCAGGCCGCAAAAATTACCTCACGCATAACCGGCATCAATAAAAATGAATTATATGAAGCGGCCCTGGAGCTAAAGAAAAAAATTGATTAAAAAAATTATTTCTGGTGTTGTTTTATATGCGCTATTTAGTCTTCCGCTTGTTGCCAGTGAAGACAGGGCGCTATTCTGGCGTGTTGATTCTGCTGAGTCGACGGTTTATCTGCTGGGCTCAATTCATTTTGCCGATGATTCTTTTTATCCATTACGTAAAGAGATAGAGCAGGCTTTTGAGCTTTCTGAAACGTTGGTGGTGGAAGTAGATATTAATGCGCCAGAATCAATGGCGAGCTTTCAGCGATTGATGCAGGAGGAGGGTGTGTATGGTGGCGATGAAACGCTCAGGGATCATTTGTCGCGAAAAACTTATGAAGACCTCCAGGGTTATTTGAAAGAGCTGGATGTTCCTCTTTATCTGGTAGAAAAACAAAAGCCCGGTATTGTTGTGCTAACACTGGCAGCGATAGAGGCGCAGCGGGTGGGTTTGAATCCAGAGCAGGGTATCGACTCATATTTTTTGAGCCGGATAAAAAATAATAAGAAAATAGTTGCGTTAGAAACTATCGATGAACAATTAAGAATATTTCTTGATATTGAAGATGCGGATGCACTGCTTCAGGATTCGCTGCATTCTCTTGAAGAGCTAGAGGAAGAAATGGAAATTTTGATCAATGCATGGAAACAGGGTGATGAAAAAGCCATATATCAATTATTATTTAAGGATGTTGTTGATGGTAATGCGGCAATCATTGATCTTTATGAGCGCCTGTATTTTCAGCGAAACATTAAAATGACCGGCTCAATCAAAAATTATTTAAAACAGAAAGGGCAATACTTTGTGGTTGTCGGAGGTGGACACCTGGTCGGCGACAAAGGCATCGTTCACTTGCTGAAAAATGCGGGTTATCGTATTAATCGCTTATAGACTGGATAAGAATCCGGCCAGCATTTGCTGGCCGGTTTTATTAATCGATGCCCAGTTTCTTTTCAAGGTAATGGATATTGGTGCCGCCCGCCTGAAAAGCGGAATCGTTCAGAATCTCCTTGTGTAAATCAATATTGGTTTTAATGCCGGTAATACTGATTTCATCTAATGCACCCTGCATGCGGGCAATAGCTATATTGCGGTCATTGCCATAGGCAATGAGTTTTCCAATCATCGAATCATAGTGAGGCGGAACGGTGTAGCCGCCATAAATATGGGTGTCGACACGTATGCCGGGGCCACCAGGCGGATGATAACGTTCGATCCTGCCGGGTGAAGGCATAAAGGTTTTTGCATCTTCTGCATTGAGGCGGCATTCAATGGCGTGGCCAGTCACTTTAATGTCGCTCTGCTTGAGGCGAAGTTTTTCACCTGACGCTATATATAACTGCTCCTTGATAATATCAACACCAGTGATCATTTCAGTAACGGGATGTTCGACCTGTACGCGGGTATTCATCTCAATGAAATAGAATTCATCATCCTGGAACAGGAATTCGAAAGTACCGGCACCACGGTAATTAATTTTTATGCAGGCATCGACACAACGCTGGCCAATTTCATTGCGTAGTTTCTCAGTGATGCCTGGAGCGGGCGCTTCTTCAACCACCTTCTGGTTTCTACGCTGCATTGAACAATCACGTTCAGCCAGGTGAATAGCATTACCCTGGCCATCAGAAAGCACCTGTATTTCTACGTGGCGTGGTGTTTCCAGATACTTCTCCATGTAGACCACATCATTGCCAAAGAACTGACCGGCTTCCTGCTTGGTGAGTGCGATGGAATTTAATAACGCCGCTTCAGAATGCACCACACGCATACCACGACCACCGCCACCACCGGCCGCTTTAATAATAATCGGGTAGCCAATTTTTTTGGCGAGTTTTACATTGGTTTCTGCGTTGTCACCTAGCGGGCCATCTGAACCGGGCACACAGGGTACGCCTGCGTCCTGCATGGCTTTAATGGCAGCAACTTTGTCCCCCATGATGCGAATAGACTCAGCTTTAGGGCCGATAAATACAAAGCCACTGTCTTCAACTCGCTCAGCAAAGTCTGCATTTTCAGACAGGAAGCCATAGCCGGGATGAATGCCAACGGCGTCAGTCACTTCGGCGGCACTAATAATAGCCGGCACGTTCAAATAACTCAGGTTGGATGGGGCCGGACCGATGCAAACCGATTCATCAGCAAGGCGAACGTGTTTAAGATCACGGTCAGCTTCAGAATGAACGGCAACGGTTTTAATGCCGAGTTCACGGCAGGCTCGAAGAATTCGCAGTGCAATTTCACCACGATTGGCAATAACAACTTTAGCTAGCATAATAAGTTTTATTCAATGATGATGAGTGGTTGACCAAATTCGACGGGTTGGCCATTTTCGACAAGAATAGCTTTAACCGTGCCGGATTTATCGGCTTCGATCTGGTTAAGGATTTTCATCGCTTCGATAATGCAGATGGTATCTCCTTCAGCGACCGAATCGCCTACATTGACAAAATTCTTGGCACCTGGTGAAGCAGCGGAATAATAAGTACCGACCATGGGTGAGGTTACTGAATGGCCGGATGGTGTTGCATCAGCACTGCTTTCAGCAGCGGCAGGTGCGGCTTCTGCGACAGGTGCGGCAGCGGCAGGTGGCGCGGCATATTGTACCGGCGCTGCCACGGGTGCGTTTGAGCTGTAACGGGAAATACGAACCGATTCCTCGCCTTCATTTATTTCGATTTCGGCAATGCCGGATTCTTCTAGTAATTCAATTAGCTTTTTAACTTTGCGAATATCCATAAGGATCAACCTCTAATGAGTTGTTGTAGTGCAGCTTGCAATGCCAGTTCATAACCGGTTGCACCGAGTCCTGATATAACGCCAACAGCGATGTCGGAGAAATAAGAGTGTTCACGGAATGCTTCACGGGCATGTACGTTGGAAAGGTGGATTTCTATAAAAGGAATGCCAACTCCACTTAATGCATCGCGTAAAGCTACACTGGTATGTGTGAATGCCGCAGGGTTTATTAAAATAAACCTTACGCCGTTATCTTTTGTTTGGTGAATTTTTTCAATTAGCTCAACTTCTGAGTTGCTTTGTATACTTTCAAGACTGAAACCCTGTTCAGAAGCCTGAGATTGTAATCTTTTATTGATGTCATCAAGCGTATCAGAACCATAGTGTTCGGGTTCACGCGTGCCTAATAAATTCAGATTAGGGCCATTGATGACGAGCAGGTCGGGCATTTTTTTGTTCTTAGCAGCCAAGCATTAGTAGATTCTAATGATTCTGCATAAAATAAGTGAATTTGTCCACTATTTCGACGAATTTATTGTGAGATAAAGGTGATTTTCGTGAACTTGTGCACAATTAAAGTTTTATGTTCAGTTTTTCCAGTATTTTTTCTGCTTTGATCTTGCTGAGTTCTCCCATGATCTTGTCGCTAATTTCACCCTTGCGATTGATGATGACAGTATAGGGAAGACCGCCTATTTTATTGCCATAGCGGCTGGACAGCTCCACGCCCTCAGATTCAGCCGCCACAATGGGGTAATTTATTTCTGTTTCATTCATATAGTCACGAACATCTTCCTCGTTATCAACCGCGATGCCAATGACCTGAAATCCCTGCTCACCGTATTTTTCCTGTAATTCAACAAACTCTGGAATTTCACGCAGACACGGTGGGCACCAGGTTGCCCAGAAGTTCAGCAAAATGATTTTGCCGTCCCACTCCTTAATGTTTCTTACCTGGCCGTTGATATCGGCCATAGCAAATTCCGGGCGTATCAGCGGTTGGCCGTCGGGGCCGGTGGTGGCAAGTTCCGGGCGTACCGGGATCTGGTTACTGGCATTCTGTTGCACAAGATAACGTTGCACCGCGTAGCTTGAAATTGTCGAAATAAAAAGTATCACCAGTATCGGTAGAGCTTTTTTAGCACTGATCATTAGTTAATACCGGTGCGCTTGATATGCTGGCTAAACTGCTCTGCGTTCTGATAACCAACAACACGAAAGTTTTTCAGCTCCTTGCCTTCGCGGTTAAAAAACATAATAGAAGGTGGGCCGATAATGCCAAAGTGTTTGTAGAGTGCCCGATCCCTGTCGTCATTGGGTGTAACATCCGCCTGCAGCAATATCACGCCTGCCAGTGCCTGTTGAACGGCGGGATCAGAAAAGGTGAGTACTTCCATTTCCTTGCAGGAGACGCACCAGTCGGCATAAAAATCGAGCATCACGGCCTTGTTCTGAGCCCTGGCTTCGGCCAGTGCGGCGTTCAAACCTTCAACGCCCTTGATCTGTTTGAAATTCAGATGAGAGCCCTGCTGGTTTGAACT
>JAPHSZ010000125.1 GCA_026196545.1 Gammaproteobacteria bacterium | reverse complement strand
GCTCCCGCGAGTTGAATGGCTTGGCCAGATAGTCGTCCGCGCCCATTTCCAGGCCGATGATGCGGTCGATTTCCTCACCGCGTGCAGATAGCATAATCATGGGAATATTGCTCGACTGGCGCAGGCGTTGGGTCAGCGACAGGCCATCCTCGCCAGGCAGCATCAGGTCGAGGATAATCAGGTCTGCATCATTTTCGGCCAGAAACTGGTCCATCTCAATGCCATCGCCCACACAGGTGACGGCATAGCCGTTCTCCCTCAAGTAGAGCTCGAGTAATGAGCATAGCTCGTGGTCATCATCGACCACCAGAATCCGGGCTTCGCCTTCCATTTGTGCAGTTTTTTCTATGGTCATGGTGCTCTAAATGTATATTTATCCACGGCGAACCGGTCTGATCTGAAACAATTTGTAACAGCTTCCGTGGAATCAGAAACAAACTGAAACCCCTTCCGTTGAAATATGACATTACTATATGTGCTGGCTTTGTGATAGTTGTTTCATAAAATAAGTCTTCTACGACCCCGCTGGATGGGGTAAAGGGACAGTGAAACGGCCAAAGCCATGGAGGGAGTCCTTCATCAGAAAAACAAATAATTCAGTAAGGACATATTGTCTTTAGCTGTATAAATAACCACCAATGTGTCCTTAGAGGAAATAAGACCATGAGAAATATGAAAAAAACTAATTTGCTGCAAAAAAGTGTGCTGATCGGTGCGGCTTTTGCGGTTGCATTTGGTATTAATGGGTGTAGTAGTGATGATTCTGTTGTTGCTTCAACCCCCCCTGCTGAAACATTTTCTCCATTTGAGCGTATAGCTACGCTGGATGTAGTGACAGATGGGACAGGTGCTGTTGATTATAAGGCTACTTATGCCAAAACCAAGGCTGTTGCTCTGGCAATCCACAACTATTTTGAAGGTATGGATGAGACAACCTTCACTCACGATGATGGCACTGCTTATCCTGCTAACTGGATTGTTGCTGGACAGGAAGACCTTACTAAGGCTTATGTCTTTGATAACGATCCTACAACTGCTGATGGTGTGTTGGCCATACCTTCCAAAGATAAGATTGATCCTACCCTTGATGAGCCTGATCTTAGTGATAAAACTAATACCTATAAGGTTCAGGTACTGGATCTCTGTAACAGTTACTATGCTAAAAAAGCACTAGGTTTTTCTAATATTGTTTCAGGTGATGATGAATCAAAAGTAGCTAATGGCTTTATACATGCACCCGCGTTGCCCTGTGAAGTTACTGTGTACAATGATGCTGATAACATCTATGTTGATATGCTGAACCCTGAAGCGATTTTCACTTTGTTCTTCAGTGATACAGTTTTTGGAGCACAGATGGATAACACTGCTTTTGCTGATGAAATCCAAAAACTTCCCGGTCTGGTTAAAACCGAGCTGAAGACCATCGTTTACGCAGCACTTTATGGTAAAGCACAGGCTGATGCTTCTTATGCTTATACTGCTACATCTCAGCCAATGGGACCTGCTTACACAATGGCTGAGATACCTGATGTTGTAGATGCAGCGCCTTATGATTCGCCTTATCTGCATTTCTCATACATGAAATCAAATGGTGCTGTATTCACATCTGCTGAAGCGACAGAGGTTGCACAGACCATTATTAATGCTATGAGTATTCATGGTGCAACAGTGAACACTGATGGAACAGATAGAACTGCAGGTCAGCATGTTCCAGCACTGGAAACACTGCTTAGCCCTGAATCATCATGGCGTTCAGCACGTGCTGCACCATTGGGCTTACCTGGTGTAGGTGGTTTCAAAAACCTGATCATCGAAGCCTGTTCACCCACATACGCCAGTCAAGCATTGGGAACAGAAGCGGATGGTCCGGGTCGCCACCATGCAGGCGCGTTACCCTGTGAGATTTCTGTAACAGTAACAGAGAGCTCAGTGGGTGCTGGTTATGATACTCTGGTTATTAGCTTCCTGGAGCCTGGCTTTATGTTTACAGCTATGTTCTCTGATGCATTTGAGAATATGACCGAAGCAGAGATGGATGCTTATAGTGCATTGCCACCTGCGGTGTTGCAGGATTTACAGGCCATTGTTAACTATGCTGTAGGAACTGACCTTGCAGCTGTTGCTACATATGGTAGCCTTAAGAACGGTGGTAGGTTGACCTACGATATGATGCCTTAATCAATAAAACTTTATTGATTGCAAAAAGCGGAACCGATACCCGGTTCCGCTTTTTTTTGCCTGCATTATTTTACTTATTCAACAGGCGTATCAGCCCGATTTCCCCAGTCCGACCATGACCCCGGATAGCCTTTTACATTTTCGTATCCCAGATGTCTCAGCATCAAATAGGAGAAGGCTGAACGGTGGTGTGACTGGCAATAACAGATTACTTCTTTGTCTTTGGTAATGCCCAGTTGCTCCAGGCGTTGTTGGATAACGCCTTCGGGCAGCAATCGTAAATTGTTGTTGCGGTCCATGGCATCGGTCCATTCGAACAGAACGGCACCGGGAATATGACCGGCTTTGTCGGCAAATCTTTTCTCACCATTGAATTCAGCCGGTGAGCGTGCGTCCAGTAGAACGGTGTTTTTATCGTTCAGGTGTTGCTGGATGTATTCGCTGTCCACCGTGTATTGCCCGGTATTGCTGAGTGGGTAGTGACCGGGTTCAGCCTTGTCGGGTGTTTCGTTGCTTAATGGGTGTCCTTCATTTGCCCAGCTAAATAGACCACCGTTTAGCAGGGAAGCTTTCTCGTGGCCGAAGACATGCAGGGTCCAGATAAATCGTGAGGCGCAGCCGCCGCCTTCGTTGTCGTAGACGATGACGTGCGTGTTTTTATCAATGCCCAGCTTTGATATCAGGGTCGAAAATTTTTCTGCATCGGGCAACAGGCCCATGACTGGTTTTTCAATGTGCACAATATCGGCGTAGTTGATGAAATGTGCGCCGGGGATGTGTGCCTGTTTGTACTGTTTGGCTTTGCACAGGTCGATGATGATAACATTGCTCTCGTCTAACAGCGCTTCGAGCTGATCGGGTTCTATCAGTAAGTTCATAATGCTACTTGATGATCTTTATATTATTGGTTGAATTATTCCTGTTGCTGAAAATGCCCGGTGATAACACGGTATTTTTTGCAACGCTGCCTTCTTTTGCGGGTGGGTAGTCCAGTGAAAAATGTAGGCCGCGACTTTCTTTTCGTTCCATGGCGCAGCGTACGATCAGCTCGGCAACCAGGGCCAGATTACGCAATTCGATTAAATCACCAGTGATGCGGAAGTTGCTGTAGTACTCATCGATTTCATGTTGCAGCAGATTGATACGGCGCATGGCGCGTTCCAGACGTTTGTTGCTGCGTACGATGCCGACGTAGTCCCACATGAAGCGGCGCAGTTCGTCCCAGTTGTGTGAAACCACGACTTCTTCATCGGAGTCGGTGACACGGCTTTCATCCCAGGGTGCTATTTTTATTTTCTCACCGGGTATTTTCAGCTTTTCGATAATGTCCCAGCTGGCGGATTCGGCAAATACCAGGCATTCCAGCAGTGAATTGCTGGCCATGCGGTTGGCGCCGTGCAGGCCGGTTTGAGCAACTTCGCCAATGGCGTAGAGGCCGTTGACGCTGGTTTGCCCCGATAAGTTGGTAACGATGCCGCCGCAGGTGTAGTGGGCAGCGGGCACCACGGGGATGGGTTCTTTGGTGATGTCAAAGCCAAATTCAAGGCAGCGTGCATGTATGGTCGGGAAGTGTGAAATGATAAATGCGGCTGAACGATGGCTGATGTCGAGATACAGGCAGGCGGCACCGAGCCGTTTCATTTCGTGGTCGATGGCACGGGCCACGATATCGCGTGGAGCCAGTTCGCCACGTTCATCAAAACGATGCATGAAGCGTGAACCATCCGGTAGCAGCAGGCGGCCGCCTTCACCGCGCACTGCTTCTGAGATTAAAAATGACTTGGCATCCGGGTGGTATAAACAGGTCGGGTGGAACTGGTTGAATTCCAGATTGCTGACCTTACAACCTGCACGCCAGGCCATGGCGATACCATCACCAGTGGAGCCATCGGGGTTGCTGGTATAGAGGTAAACCTTGCTGGCTCCACCCGTCGCCAGCACTACCTGACGGGCGTGGAAGGTTTCTACATGGCCGGTGGCCTTATTCAGTACATAAGCGCCTATACAGCGATTGTCCTGTTCTGTGCTAAGTCCCTGTTTCAGGGAAGTAATGAGGTCAACGGCAATATGGCTCTCGAAAAAAGTGATCGAGTTGTGATGTTTGGCGTGATTGGTCAGGGTGTCCGAAAGTGCCTTGCCCGTGGCATCCGCTGCGTGCACCACACGTCGCTGGCTGTGGCCGCCTTCACGGGTTAAATGCAGTTTGCGCTTGCCGGTGGCGGCGGCCTCCTTGCTGAATGGCACGCCCAGCTCCTGTAGCCACTGTATATTCTCAGGGCCGTGCTCGATGGTGAATTTGACCGTCTCGGGATCGCACAGGCCTGCGCCTGCCCGCAGGGTATCGGCGATATGAGATTCAAAGGAATCCTGTTCGGTGACCACGGCGGATATGCCGCCCTGGGCGAAATAAGTGCTGCCATCGTTATCCGGGGATTTGGTGATAATCGCCACCGAGGCGTGATCAGCCAGGCGCAACGCCAGGCTCAGGCCTGCTGCACCGCCGCCGATGATGAGTACGTCATGATGATGAGATGGTGCCATGAATGATTCAGATAAGTTAGTATTGCACGAATGTTTATTATAGTTTGATAATAGACCAACTTTTAAAACCAGATTATAAAAATTTCGGGAACTATAACAGGATGGTATTGCCACATAGCTTTAGATTGAGTGGGGTCATTGTTACAGGCCGGAATGCTTTTGGGGGAAAGGCCTGAATGGGCGATGAACGAAGTGTTGATCAGGCGCTGGTCGAGCGCGTGCAACAGGGTGATAAAAAAGCATTCGATTTGCTGGTGTTGAAATACCAGTTGCGGGTGAGCAAGCTGGTGGCTCGTTTTCTGCGAAACCCGTCGGATGTGCCCGATGTGGTGCAGGATACCTTTATCAAGGCCTATCGAGCGCTGCCCAATTTCAGGGGCGACAGTGCTTTTTATACCTGGATATACCGTATTGCGATCAACACCGCCAAGAACCACCTGGTTTCGATGGGGCGCAAGTCACCGGCAAACAGTATCGATGTCCAGGATGCGGAAGATTATGGTGCCAGCGACTGGTTGAAGGAATATGCCACGCCAGAGCGTAAAGTGCTGGCCGATGAAATTCAGGTCAATATCAATCAGGCGGTGAGCCAGCTGCCCCATGATCTGCGTGAAGCCATTACCTTGCGCGAGATGGAAGGCCTGAGTTACGAAGATATTGCCACGGCGATGGACTGTCCGATTGGTACAGTGAGATCACGAATATTTCGGGCGCGTGAAGCAATTGATGAAAAATTGGAACCATTGCTCGATGAGTACAGTCATAACGTGGGAGAGACGTGATGCCCGTATATTGGATAAGCCCTGTAAAAAAATCCGCTAAGTGACGGTGAGTGAAGCTATGAATGAGAATAACGAAAAACAAGCAGCTGAGAAAATTTCGGCTTATCTTGATGATGCATTGAGTGCCGATGAGGTTAATGCGCTTATTTCTGAGCATCAAGCGGCTGAACATGTAGACAACAATTTTTCAATAGCGGCACGCTATCAGCTGGTAGGCGAAGCGCTACGGGGTGAGCTGAGTGATGCGTCGATGGTTGATATCAGTACACAGGTTTCCGAGGCGCTACAAAATGAGCCATCCCATATTGCTGAGCCGGTGAAAGCTGTTGAGACGTCTTCATCATCAGGTCAGTTCGGTTTGTTTGCCTGGTTGGAGCCTTTATTCAGGCCGCTGGCGGGTGTGGCGGTGGCGGCATCAGTGGCAGCGTTGATGGTAGTAACGGTTGTGCAGCTGGAATCGCCTGCGGGTGGCCAGCAGTTAGCAAATTCCCCAGCAGCGGTGCCGGCAACATTGATTGCGAACAAATTGCCCGCTGATAATGCTTTAACCAAACAACAGCGGGCGGCTGAGTTTGATGAATATCTGGCTGAACACGCTGAGTTTGCGGCGCAGGATACCCTGCAGGGACGTCTGCCTTATGTCAGGGCTGTGAGCTACGAAGCGGAGTAAGTAGTACATGCGTTTTGTTTTTTTGGTGCCGGGGCTGTTTCTTTCTGTATGTTTGAGCATGCCAGCGGTTGCCAGTGATGTCTCTGATCTACTGAAAAAAATGACCACGACCGATGACCACCTTAATTACCAGGGTGTTCTGGTTTTGCGTAAATTGGATAACCTGGTTGCGATGCACGTCGAGCATGGGGTGGATGACCGGGGTGTCTGGGAAAGTATGGTGTCGTTGAACGGTGAAGCCAGCCGTGTGGTACGTGTTAATGACAAGGTGACTTCTATCTATCCGGAGCGTCGTCTGCTGACGGTTACCCATAGTAAAAACAAGCACAGCCTGCATCCTGCTTTGCCCGAAAACCTGGAAAAGCTGGAAGCGTATTACACCATTAATCGTCTTAAAAATGACCGGATCGCAAACCACAGCGCCGTGGTGCTGGATGTGGTTCCCAACGATGGCCTTCGCTATGGTTACCGCTACTGGCTGGACGAGCAAACGGGCGTGTTGCTGCGCTGCGATTTATTGAATGAAGATCGTCGGGTGGTTGAGCAAATGATGTTTACCATGCTGGAATATCTGCCCTCTATACCTGCTTCGGCATTTGCCGAGATAGATAGTAAAGGCTTTCGTGAGCGTCAACTGGATCAGGTGACTCCGGCGCAACAAAATCCAGCATGGCAGGTAAACAATCTACCCACGGGCTTTATGTTAACCCAGAGTCGGGTACGTGAAACCAGTAAGGGTGAGGTTCTGCATCTTGCCTATTCAGACGGACTGGCATCGGTCTCTGTATTTGTAGAGCCGGGGCAGTTTGTGCATAAGAAGCCGGAAGGGGCTACGAGCATGGGCGCTTTAAATGCTTACCGGGTTAGTGTGAATCAGCACTTTGTAATGGTAATGGGTGAGGTGCCGGCTGCGGCGGTGAAACAGATTGCACAGTCAGTCGTTCCCGTTGAAGCTGTTCCAGGCGAATAACGCACATGATTGAACAACAGGCACGGGTGGTTGCGGTTGAAGAAAACCGCCTGCTGGTGGAGGCGGAACGGCAGTCATCCTGTCACAGCTGTGCGG
>JAPHSZ010000110.1 GCA_026196545.1 Gammaproteobacteria bacterium | reverse complement strand
CGGGTATTAACTTCACCCCAACAGCCGCACAGGCACACGCTTCAATCACCGTGACAGTAACAGCTGATGACGGCCATGGTGGTTCAGCCATCGCCAATAGCTCTGCGGTCACGATTGCGAACAACAATCCGGCCTTTGCGGATACACCCAGCATTAGTGGTACGGCATTAGTCGGTTCAAGCCTGACCGCCATCAACACCACGATCACCGATATCGATGGAGACACCAGCACTCTAAGCTACCAGTGGCAGGTTGATGGTGTAGATATCGCAGGTGCAACGGGGGCAAGCTTTACGCCAACGGCAGCACAGGCACATGCTTCAATCAGCGTAACTATAACTGGCAATGACGGTCATGGTGGTTCCACCCCGGCGATGACCACTTCGACGGTACTGGTCGCCGACAGCAGCCCGATCTTTATCGCTACACCTACCATCACAGGCTCAGCAATATTGGGTTCAAGCCTGGCTGTAACCAACACCGCAACCACCGATGCTGATAACGACACCGTTATTCTTACTTATCTGTGGCAGGCTGATGGCGTTAATATCACGGGTGCAACGGGGCCAACCTATAGCCCGACTGCGACAGAGGCACACGCCGCAATCACCGTCTCGGTTGTGGCCAATGATGGCTATGGTGGCATTACTATCGCCAACAGCGCCGGTGTTACGGTCGCAAATAACACCCCAACCTTTGATACCACACCAACCATTAGTGGCGCAAAGGTTGTTGGCTCAACCCTGAGCGCCGATACTGTAATCAGCGATCTTGATGGGGACACAATTGTTCAGACCTATCAGTGGCAGGCAAATGGTGTCGATATTGCGGGTGCAAACGGCCAGAGCTACACCCTGACCAGCGCAGAGGCACGGGACTCGATCACTGTCGCAGTTGTTGCTGATGATAGCTATGGCGGCATCGCCGCCGCCAGCAGCACAGCGATCACCGTGCTTAATAGCAAACCGTATTTCGAGGCCACACCAGCCATCATGGGGACAACTGATTCAGGCTCAACCCTGAGCCTGATGAACACGGCAGCCACCGATGTTGATGGTGATTCAGTTAACCTCAGTTACCAGTGGCAGCTGAATGGCGTCGATATTGCAGACGCAACTCTGGAGACCTATGAAATACAGAACAGTGATAGAGGCGGTGAAATCAGCACTGTAATTACGGCTGATGACGGCAATGGCAGTACAGAGATAATAATCACCGAAAAAGTCGCTATTCCTGCAGCAAGCTCAGGCGGCAGTAGTAGCGGTGCCGTTTCCTGGCTAACCGGTTTAATGGGACTGCTACTACTGGCCGGCCGTCGCCTGACCAGCAGGAGCGAACGTCGCAGCTAAACAGGCAAACTAGTCTAAAAATAATCCCGAATCACCGTTGGTGGTTCGGGATTTTATATGGTGCACATAAATATTAATTGACATTTTTTTACATTTTATGAAACAGTCATTGCTGGCAATCACAAAAAAGGTAAGCCAGAATGAAGCGTGAATATCTATTTTTAGCAAGCTTACCTAACAGAAAATTGGCACACACGTGCAAGGCAATTATCAATGACAAATACCAATGCTGCAAAAATACAAACCCCCAATTTTAGTGTTGCTGAAAAAAAGATAAAAACAAAACATTACTTCATTAAGCTTGCGATTCCATTAGCGCTCCTGTTTTGGATTCTTGATTCTTCAATTCATTATTTCTGGTATGGAGAACTGAAGTTTGAAATTATACCTTCTGATACCAATGAATTATGGATGAGAAGCTCCATAGTCGTGTTGCTCGCCACGTTTGGTTTATTTGCGGACGATCAATCAAGGAGATCGATCAAAAACACTATTACAAAAAGTCGTGCAGACAATATTGCCAGAGCAAAGAAACACTGGGAGCTAGCTGTCGATTCATTGCCACAACTCGTCATAACCATGGACCATAATGCAAAAATTATACGTGTTAATAGAACTATAGAAGCATGGGGCATTGGCAGGGTTGACAATGTAGATGGACTGTATCTGTCAGATTTTCTTAAATCCCTGACTGACACCCAGGCAGACGACACCTGGATCTCAGACTGGCCGGGGATCTGGAAAAAAATAATCAATGAAGAAATAATGGAATGGAAAGTAGACGAAGATCATCTTGGCAAAACGTTCCAGTATACTTTAAAAAAGATTTCTGATTATGACCGGGAAAAAGACCAGTGCTATGCAGTTCTGATAATCGATGATATTACAACACGTCAGCACGTAGAGAAAACATTAAGGAAACACGCTTTAAATCTTGAGAGAAAAGTTAACGAGCGAACACTGGAGCTTAAACAGGCCAATGAACAACTTGAGAAAAAATTGGAAGCGCAAAGAATTATAGAAAAGGCATTAAAAGAATCTCAGCAATGCCGCCAGAACCTATTGCATGATTTATTTACCGCACAGGAAACAGAAAGAAAAAGAATTGCCCGTGAATTACATGACTCAATTGGTCAAAGCCTTAGCGCAACCAAGTTCAGGGTAGAAGAATTAGTAATAAATAAGCAGAATTCTTTTGGTGATATTGAATACAGAAAACTCAATGAACTGGTAGACACAATAAAACAAACCATCAATGAGGTTCGCCACATAGCTATGGATCTAAGGCCGGCGATACTGGATGATATTGGAATCCTGGCAACACTGAACTGGTTTTGCAGAGAATTTGAGAACACCTACACAGGAATAACAGTCAAACAGCACCTCAATGTGGATGAGTCTGAGATTTCTGAAGACAAAAAAGTTGTTATCTTTCGCATAGCCCAGGAGGCCATGAACAATGTTGCAAAACATGCTAGCGCTACAAATATAGAGCTCAAGCTAACTAATGATGATACCGGCATAAAGATGGTTATTAGTGATAATGGTTGTGGTTTTGATATGGATTTATCAAAAGCTAAAAACATCAATAACTCTGGCGAAGATGTAAAACCACCACGGTGCGGCTTTGGCCTGAACAGTATGCGTGAGCGTGCTGAATCGACTAATGGAGAATTTTTAATTGAATCTACCCCGGGCAATGGGACTTCTGTCATCGTGTTATGGGAAGATTAATGAGGCAGCTCCTCAGCTAAACCATATTTCCTGATTAGTAAATTTCGACAATACAGGCCAATCAATAATACCAGCGTTATAAAATCAATACCGCCACCGCCGCCAGAACCGGCATTGCCGGCAACCGGCTTACTATCATTATTTTCAATAATAATCATTGAAGTACCTGGCGCACTCAGCCCTGCCCCACCGACAGGATTGCTGAGGCTCAGGTTGAGAGACTCATCATCTTCATAATCCACATCGTCGATGATATCAACACTGAAGACCTGGCTGACTACGCCATCAGCAAAACTTAAGTGGCCACTCACTGCCATATAATCACTGCCCGCTGTGGCGCTGCTATCGGCACTGGCATAATCCACACCCACCACACCAGAACTGCCACCAACGCGGGCCACAGTAATACTGACCGTTGTACTGCTTTCAGAGACGCTATAGACCGGCGCACTAAATTGCAGACTGCCCGCTGGCGGTACTGGATCATTTTCTGAAATGGTCAACACCGCCAGAGATGGACTGCTCAGGCCAGCACCACCAGTGGGGTTACTCAGCATTAAGCTCAACGTTTCATCCCCCTCATAGTCCGCATCGTCAATCACATCAATAGTAAACACCTGACTAACTTCACCATCAGCAAAACTTAAACGACCACTCGCTGCGGTGTAATCATTACCCGAAATAGCGCTACCATCAGCACTGGCATAATCCACGCCCACTGTTCCATAGCTACCACCAGTACGGCTGACAACAATACTGACTGTCAAATCATTTTCATTCACGTTATAAGCAGCTGAACTAAACTGCAAACTACCTGACGACGGTATCGGTTCATTATCCGTGATAGTGAGTGTGGCGCTAAATGGTGCACCCAGGCTTGCGCCACTGACATTATTCAATAAAAGATTGACCGTCTCATCACCTTCATAAACAGCATCGTCAATCAGATCAATACTGAAGATCTGGCTTGTTACACCATCGGCAAAATTCAAACTGCCACTGATTGCCGTATAGTCGCTACCTGCAATGGCACTGCCGCCTGCAACATCGACATAATCCACACTAACAGCACCAAAGTCACCATTAACGCGAGTCACGGTAATTGATACACCTGGGTTACCTTCAATTACGCTATAAACAGGCGAACTAAACTGAAGGCTGCCTGGCACACCATTAACCTCAATCACGTTAACCATTCGCGTAACCTGATCAGCCCTGTTGCCGGCAGCATCGGTTGCGTCATATCTGATGACATAGCTACCAACTAAATTAACATTAACCGGATTACTGACAGACACGGGTATTGCGCCATCAATGTTATCAACAGCTATTGCACCGGCATCGACATAAGTACTACCCAGCTCAAGACTGACAGGATTCAAGCCCAGCAAGCTAATCACCGGCGCAGTTTCATCTATCACAACGCCTACCACACTGATGATGATCGCCTCTGAATCAGTTGCTACCGGCACCCCATTATCGGACACAGTAAAGTTCAACGGGTAGCTGCCCGCCTGACCGGTGACCGGTGTCCAGCTAAAGGTTGCACTACCATTATTGTGATCAATAAAGCTGGCTCCTGCTGGTAGCGTGTCGACTTCAAAACTCAAGTTATTTCCATCTGTGTCACTGGCGCTCAACAAAATACTCAGCACTGAATTTTCATTCACCGAACGGTTTCCAATCATGGCCAGTACCGGTGGATCATTGGGAAGTACACCAGTCGTTGCTATTGTAAAATCATCAGCAAAAATAAATAATTCCTGCCCGACTTTTCCATCCAGTTCGCGAAATTCAAACGCAGAAAAACCGGCGGTATCAATCACAGCAAAAAAGTGATGCCCCGAATCGGGTAAACGGCCAATGCTAATCTGGTTTGTACCATCGAGAACAATCGCGATATTGGCACCGATAGTTCCGGAGAAGTAACCACCCACACCATGCAATGCAGTACCACTGCCACTGAGACCATCATGAGGACGACAGCTGATCGGCGGCACATCGACATCACACTCAGTAGTCGTGCCGGTTGCCAATCCGTGCACCGGATCAAAGCCGCCCCACTGGCCAGTTCTTGCAGCACCGGAGACAGTGCTAATGCCGTTAGTATTCGGATGATTGCTTGTCCAGGTAATTCCTTTACTTATAATAGAAGGTGCAGTTATGGCTGCACCTAAATCTGGCGTGCGCACAATATCCCATGCACCACCTTCAAAACCTTCAGAAAAAAAACTGTAACTTAACTCTGATAATTTATTTAAATATGAATTTTTCTGCCAGCAGGAAAATATTGTTGGACCACCACTACAGGCGCTTAGTGTCACCGTTGCAATTGCCGTCTCTCCGGTGGCAGCTTCCGCCTGATATTGAAATGTATCTTCACCATTGAAACTGGGGTTTGGCGTGTACTCAAACGAACCATCAGCACATAACTGGAGCGCACTGTTATCTGGGCAGGTAAGACTGCCTTTACTGACGTTAGTTATCAGTGTGGTAGTAACGCCTTGTTCACCGGCATTGAGACCATCAAGGCTATCATTATTGAGTACCCCAAATGCTTCAACCGTCAGGATCCTGGATGCAGGTATGCCATAGCTATCATTGACCACCAGCAAATTGGCCGCCTGTACGGAGCCCGTCGCAAGCAGGAAAAAAAAGCACACATGCCAGATACTAATTATCTGACCGCGCATGACTTGTTATTGCTGCAACCAGGATCCAGGCAATCAATCAGGCCATCAAGATCATTGTCGATGCCATCTGAACAGGTTCGTCTTTTACCCTCAGCAGGGATAACCGGTTCACCACCAGTCGCCGGGCATGCCTGCCCTCTTCTGCGATCCCTGCCATCGCAATTCTGGTCGATGCCATCACGCTTGATATCACAGGCAGCAGGATTGATGGCGGCATCAAAGTCACTGCAATCCACCTCACTGCCACAACCGGCTTCTGCAAAAAAACCATCGCTATCAAAATCAGTACAGACAGATCCTGGTGCGCTGGCGAGCACATCATTGGCTGCAACCGCATCAATCAGGCCATAGCCATATTCGTCATCGGGACCTGCCAGACCAAGATCGAGCGCCGAATCCGCCAGTGCCTGCTCAAGCTCGGTAACTGTTGTCGCCGGACTGGCCTGACGCAACAACGCCATGGTGCCGGCAACATGAGGCGCCGCAAAGGACGTGCCTGAAACGCTTGCATAGGAATTGGGAAAGACACCGCCAAAAGTAAGATCGGCCGTTCTGACACTGACCCCCGGAGCAACCACTTCCGGGAAGAAACTGCCATCGCAGGCGGATGGGCCACGACTACTGGTAGATGCAATATTGAGCGAAGCATCGACCGAACCGACCGCAAAGCTCTCGGGATTATCACCCGGACTGACACTACCCAGTGTTCCCTGGTTGCCACCTGAAAAAACCACGGCGATGCCCGCAGCCTTGAGCACACTAATATCTGAATCAAACTCGGTATAACACTGGCCAACAAGCTCCGGGAAACCCCATGAGTTATTAACCACATCGGGAACATCGTTAGTTGCCGGATTGCCGTCCGGGTCGAGCAGCCACTGAAATCCCTGATGAATGCCGCTCAACGATGCTACGCCGGCATCGTTAAAAATCTTGACAGCAATCCATTGTGCACCGGGCGAAACACCAATACTGCTGCCACCCGCATCCCCACCAACCATCAGGCTCATGGTCTGGGTACCGTGGCCAGTGGTATCGTAGGGCGTTGAATGTTCACCATTCGGATCAAACCAGCTATTGGCACCATCGCGCCATGAAAGTGCAAGATCAGGATGATCAGCATCTACCCCGGTATCCATATTGGCGACCACGGTACCGCTTCCGTCATAACCCGCATTCCACAGTTCAGTGGCTCGAATAGTGTTCAGGTTCCACTCCGGCGCAGCTGCCGCAGCGGGTTGGGCCGATGGCGCGGAGAGGGTGCCATCCAGCTTTATATTCCGCACGCCGGGCAATGCTGCCAGAGCCTGTACCACATCAGGACCGGCGGTAGCCGCCAGTGCATTTATCGACCAGAGCTTGATTAATCGCCTGGCTCCCCTGCCCTTGAGCAGTTCTACGGCATCAGCCTGACTGGCATCGGCCTGATTTCTTAACGCCCAAATCATACTCGCAAGCTGCACCCCTTTCCCCCTGCCTTTACCGGGAAAGCTACTCAGATCAAGCTGATCAGCAAACTGCACAATAAATTGCACTTCACCGCCAGCCTGCATGGCCTGCTGTAAATCGACTTCAATGACAGCCGCCTGCGCGGTTGAAGATGCCAGACAGGCCATGATGAGCAAAGGCAATCTGTGAAAGAGTCGCCAGCTCATATCACTCTACCTCAATATCTCTAGCGCGAAACTCGCCAATGGCCACCGTTACCCTGTCACCCTTCTGCACCAGTCGATGATGATTGCCAAAAAACATCCAGTAGGTTCGCCCGTTCTGGGGGGTATTCGAATTACGCAACGAACCTATTTTGGCAGTGTTGGGTACGCCCAGTACCTTACCACTCGCCTGGTGGATAAGATAAGGCTTGGTCTGGCGTTTAAACAGGGGGGCTGCTTTGTCTGCATCCAGCACACGGTAGCGAAAATCCACCATGTGACCGGCTGCAGTACTTCGCATCGAAACCAGTTCAATACCCCATTGATCACTGAGCTGCTGCTTCTGCTCTTTGCTCTGTTGTATAAAACCATTTTCAACTGCACCACCTGCATTAGCGGCAGCGGGTGCATTTAATAAAAATAGAACGCTGAACAGAAAAAACAAACTTGCGGCCAGCGCTCTGTATTTAGCTATAAATGCAATCATTAATAATTTTATTTTCATAATGTTTCATCCTGTCAGTGCTGGCTCACCTGACCATATTCACCCTGACCGTTACCTCATTGGATTCAGCACCATCAAGATCGGTGACCGTGTAATTGAAGGTATCCGTGCCACGGAAGTTACGCCTTGGTGAATAGCTAACACCATTGGTTACCACACTGAGTGAACCCCTGCGTGTTGAAGTTGGGCCGGTAGTGAT
>JAPHSZ010000023.1 GCA_026196545.1 Gammaproteobacteria bacterium | reverse complement strand
AGGGACGTGATCAGCTCAGACCAAATGAATCAAGTAAAATATAAATGCTGAAGTTATGGCTGTTTTGAAAAAATTATTTGTTATTACCTGTTCGATTTTAGTAGCGGGTTATTCCTATGCAGATTCAAAAACTATTGAGTTTTCAGCAGATGCTGTTGTCAGTGCGTCACAACAGCCGGTTAAAAAAATCAGGTTATTTGTTAGTAGCAAAGCGGTTAGAAGTGAAATAACAGCAAATGGACAGACTGTTGTTGAAATTGTTTATCCTGATGAAGGCAGAGCGGTGCTACTAAATGATTCAGTGAAATCGTACAGAGAGCGGACATTCGACCGCCAGAGCGATAACAAAGACAGCGCTACTCCCTGTGACCAGATAGCTAATGCTGTGTGTGAAAAAATGGGTGTTGAAAATATAGATGGACATGAAACAGAAAAGTGGCAAATTGTTTCAGATAATCAGGGCAGAAAGTTACGCACACTTCACTGGGTTGACGTGAAAAGAAAACTTGCACTACGAGAGTTCTTTCCAGATGGATCGGTGGCAGAATTGAAAATGGTGAAAAAAGAGAAAATTAATGGACGAGAAACAGAGAAGTGGCAACGCACCATGAGTCGTCCAGATGGCAGTAATATGAAGTCGTATCAATGGTACGATGCGGGCTTGAAGATTGCGATAAAAGAGGAACTGCCAGGTGGATACGTCCGCGAATTGAAGAACATAAAATTGTCTAAACAACCGGATGCTTTATTTAAAGTGCCTGAAGGTTACAAAAAAATAGAAATGCAGCAGCCCGTTTATCCCGAACAGGGGCGCAGGTAAGTTGAAGTGATAACGGTTATTGCAAACCTTAAGGGCGGTTCTGGAAAGAGTACTGTTGCATTCAATCTGGCTATCTGGTTAAAGGCTAAAGGTCAAGATGTAGTTGCGTATGATCTTGATCCGCAGCAAACGTTGAGTGATGTAGCGCGCATCAGAAAGGAAGATGGTACTCAACCTGAGCTGGACGTAATGGTGATAGATCAGTCTGTAAGTGACGTTCTGTCGGCTCACTCCTGTCAGGTGTTAGTCGATGTTGGAGCGGGCAATATGGATGCGATGAAAGCGGCGATTAGCGTTGCAGATCGTATCATCGTGCCCGTGCCTCCCAGCCAGCCCGATGTTTGGGCAACACAGAGATTTTTGCAGGTTGTTAATGAGGTAAGTGATTCCAGTGCCTGTCCTGAATTAATTGCATTTATAAACAGAGCTGATACGCATCATGCAGTAAGAGAATCTGATGAAGCGGAAGAGGCACTAATAATGCTTGGTAAATTCAGGGTGCTACCTGACCGACTTTGCCAGAGAACGAGTTTCAGGCGTACGCTGAGCGAAGGTCTATCGATATTCGAACTTTCAGAAAAAAGCAAAAGTGCCGAGGAATTTGCCCGCCTGGCAGATTCTCTATATCCAGGCATCACAAACTAGATACGAGATATAAAATATGAAGATCCTGAGTTTTTTTATTAGTCCAATCAAGTGGGCATTGTTTCTGGGTATGCTTGCTGCGCTGGTTTATTACCGCTCAATAATTTTCCACCCGAACCTGAGTCATCATATTGATAAGGCTATTGCTTATACTGAGGAAAGATTTGAAATATCAATTCCTTCACATGTGAGTGGTTTTGTTGCTGAGGCCGAGCCGGTTGTTGTCAAGGAATGCGATTCGGTAGATCTGGCTGTTAATGATTCAGCCAGTGATCTGGTTAACGACATAGCACCAGCGGCTGATGCGGAACAGGAAAACGAAAATGAGAATGAGGTGACCAGCCTTGTTGAAGATTTTTCTGAGGCCGTTGCAGCGGTTAATAGTAAGGCCGAGGAATTGCTGGGTGTTAGCAAAGATACTGAGACGGCTGAGCAAACAGTCGTACAGGACAATGAGTTAAAGGAGGTTTCAGCTGTTAATGATGTGGCAGATGCGGATCCAACCGCTAGCGCAGGCAGTGACATAGATCCTGCTATTGAGAGTGATGCAAATGCGCTAATGTTCATGGCTAGGCAGTCATTCTGGAATGGCAATACCGATGATGCAGAAAAACGTTATATCGATCTGAGTAATATAGATAGTGCTAATCCTGATGTTTATGGCGAGCTGGGTAATGTTTATTATGCTCAGGGAAAATGGAAGCAGGCTGGCGAGGCTTATTATCAGGCGGCAGTTAGATTGCTGTCGAGTCAGGACGATAGCAAAAAGGATCGTGTAAGTTATTTACTAAGAGTTATTCAGGGGCTTGATGCAGATAGCGCAGCAAAACTCAGGAAAAAAATATCTGGGTAAGAATTTTATAGAATTTAATGAGTGATAAATGCAATGTCTGATGAAGAAAAAAAGCCTAAAAAAATAAAGTCCGTAAGGGACGTAATTATTGAGTCAATTGAGTGTGAGCCAGGTATTGAGGGCTGTACCGGTGATCCGGATACCTGCCCCAATGAGCCAAATCGCTGTGACAAAAAATTATCGATGTTTGGTTACTATGATGACACGATAAAAGACAGTGTTGAGCATGTTTTGAGTGAAAGCCTGAATGAGTTGACCCAGACTTTTACCGCCAGCACACGTCGTTGGCAAATGATCGTTTTCCCCGCCATGTTTGCATTTATCTTATTGGCAACTTATGGCTTCTTTCTTATTTACAGCCTTACCAAGGATGTAGGAAGCATAGCAACGCAGATGGGGTCGATTAACAATACTATGCAGGCAGTTGTAGTTAATATGGAAAGACAGACTATGAGTATTCAGGAAATGAATGGGCATGTACGAAACATGACGGTATCGATGGGCAAGATGAGCCATGATATGGCTGTTATCAATAACAGTGTATCAAGGCCTATGCAGTTTATGAATTCATTTACGCCCTGGTAAACAGATTAGAAAATTTAGGAGCAAGATAATGGCTACAAAAAAAGATACGGCTGATAAAAAGGTTGAAGCAAAGTCTGGTGATGACAGCGCAAAAGATACTGTGAAAAAAGTTGAACCGGCGGCTGCAAGTGCATCGGTTGAAGATTCACCTAAAACAGGTTTTTATAAACTCTCTTCTATTTTGATGGCTATGATCGTTGCTGTGCCAGCTGGAATGATTGTGGCTTATGTTGCAATGCCGGATCAGCTGAATGAAATGTTTTCTACAACGAGCGCTGTAGAGAGTCAGCAATTAAATGTTTACCAGATGCCGCCGCAGATGCCTGCTCAGGTAGCGTCTGAGAATTTCAATCGTAATCAGGAGCCGGAATGGGTTGCTCAACAGCGAGCCGAAATGGAAAAGCGCCGCGCAGAATTTGATAAGAAAAATGCAGCAAGTCGAGCAGCGGCTGAAGCAGAAATGCCACAATGGGTTAAAGATCAGCAGGCATTTATGAAAAAAGAACAGGAGCGGCAACAGGAATGGGCTAAGCGCTCAGCAGGGCAGGCTTATAACGTGCAGCCTAATATGCCTGGATACATGAACAATGCCGGGGTGAATGCCTATCAGCAAAATCCCGGGCAGTACTACAATGGTTACCCCCAGCCGATAAATCCATACAATAACTATAATGTCCCATACAATGCTTATGGCTCGTATTATCCTCCTTATGGCTGGAACGGTTACCCGCGTAGATGGTGAGTCGGTTCTGGCTAGAACAGGTGCAGGCTTATCGACCTTGCTTAGGCCTGTAGCTGTTCTTTAGTCTGCCAGACCAAGCTGGTGGTCGATCAAATCACACAGGCAGTGAATCGCCAGTAGATGAACTTCCTGAATGCGGGCGGTCGAGTCACTCGGGACGCGAATTTCAATATCGCCGGGCGAGAGTATTGAAGCCAGTTCACCACCCTGTTTTCCGCTTAAAGCAATAACTAACATATCTCTTTCATGTGCGGCCAGTACAGCCCTGTTCACATTGACAGAATTTCCACTGGTGCTGATGGCCAGTAAAATATCACCCTGTTGCCCAAGCGCGGTTACCTGTTTGGAAAAAATTTGTTCATAGCTGTAATCATTGGCAATTGAAGTAATTGTTGAACTGTCTGTAGTGAGTGCCATGGCCGCCAGGCCCGGTCTTTCAATTTCAAAGCGATTCAGCATTTCTGAGGAGAAATGCTGGGCGTCACCAGCAGAGCCGCCATTGCCACAGGAGAGGACTTTGCCACCGTTGAGTATGCACTGGGTAATGGCCTGGGCTGCACGGGCAATGGGCTCTGCCAGTCTCTCAGCTGCAATTTGCTTGGTGCTGATGCTGTCTTGAAAGTTGTGATTTATTCGCTTAATTAAATCCATAAGTAGTTACATGTGTAAATTGCTAAAAGGCGTTTTTGATCCATTCAAAAGTGTAATTGTCTTCGAGATCTCCATTGTCCTTATTTTGAGGCTTTTGTGACATGGCGACAACGTCTATACGGGCATTTTTTAATTTTGTTTCGTTTTGCAGGTATTCCTCGGCCGTATTCAGAATGCGTTGCTGCTTCTGGCTGGTGATGCTCTCCTGGCCATTCCCGTAGAAGCTGTTTTTCCTGTACCTGACTTCAACAAAAACCAGGGTATTGCCATCCTGCATAACAAGATCAATTTCGCCCCGGTGTCCATGATAGTTTTTGACAACAAGCTTGAGTCCCTGTTGCGTGAGATAGTCACAACAGGCACTCTCTGCACGCTGGCCTATGTTATGACTGGTCTGGTTCAATGGAGGGTAGCGGCTCAGGTGCAATGGTGGTGTCAATATAACGAGCCGAGCCTCTTCTGAATTTGGCCCAGAGCAATTCCCGGTGAAGGCGATTGTTTTCATCCATATAGATATTACCGGTTTGGCCGGCAAACCGGGCATATGGGTATTTGGAAAGCAAATTTAAATTATAAAGAATATGGTAGCTGTCGATGCCGAGCGCAAACAGTCGGGTATAGTTTTTTTGTTCGGGCCAGT
>JAPHSZ010000236.1 GCA_026196545.1 Gammaproteobacteria bacterium | reverse complement strand
GTTTGCTGCCCGACATAGCAATGAACCGGCGGTAGAGTTGCGATCTTTCTACTGGGCTGAAATTAACAAAATTGTTTTAACAGGTGCGATGTTTGTTGCAGTATTTGTGCTCATCAGGCCTGTTAACGGGGCAGCCTTACTGGCTGTTTATTTTTTGGTGTATTTAACGCCGCTGGTTGTCGATGTGATCAAGCAACCAAAGAGACGGCGCGAAACTAAAGAGAGCTAACGATGTCGGGTGAATCCCAGACTGCTGCGCAATACATACAGCATCATTTACAGAACATGACTTTTGGAAAATTTCCGGAAGGTCACGAGCAGGCTGGCCAGTGGGGGCTAGCCCATACAGCGGCTGAAGCCAAATCCATGGGCTTTATGGCAATTCATGTTGATACCATGTTCTGGTCGATCTTCCTCGGTGTATTATTCCTGTTCCTGTTCAAGAAAGTCGCTAACTCAGCAACCTCGGGTGTGCCTGGCGGTATGCAGAATTTTGTTGAGATGATCGTTGAGTTTGCTGATTCAAGTGTGAAGGGGGCTTTCAACGGCCGCAATCCTTTTATTGCACCGATGGCGCTGACCATTTTTGTCTGGGTGTTCCTGATCAACTTCATGGACCTGATCCCGGTTGACTGGTTGCCCAGTGCGGCGGGCTGGATTGGCCACAACCTGTTTGGCATGGATCCGCATCACGTCTACTTCAAGGTGGTACCATCGACCGATCCGAATGCGACCTTTGGTATGGCGCTGTCGGTATTCATGCTGACCCTGTATTACAGCTTCAAACAGAAGGGCTTCATAGGCTTTGCGGGTGAGCTGACCCTGCATCCGTTCAGCTCTGATAACAAGCTGCTGCAGCTGGTGTTTATCCCAATCAACTTTGTACTGGAGTTTGTGGCTTTATTGGCCAAGCCTTTGTCGTTATCATTGCGTCTTTACGGCAACATGTTCGCCGGTGAAATGATTTTTATCCTGATCGCGCTGATGTACGGTGGCGGCTGGATAACGGGTATTTTTGGCGGGTTTATGCAATTAGGCTGGGCGATATTCCATATCCTGATTATTACCTTGCAGGCCTATATCTTCATGACGCTGACCATCGTGTACATGGATCTGGCGTACCAGACCAGCGAAGATCACTAACAGATTTTTAAAGAATTTAATTTTATTAGGAGTAATACAATGACTGAAGTACAAGCAACGCTGTATATAGCTGGTGCCATCATGATGGGTTTGGGTGCCTTGGGTGCCGCCATCGGTATTGGTGTTTTGGGTGGCCGTTTCCTTGAAGGTGCTGCGCGTCAGCCCGAGCTGATCCCGTTACTACGTGGCCAGTTCTTCCTGATGATGGGCCTGACTGATGCGGTTCCAATGATTGCGGTTGGTGTGGCTTTCTACGTCATCTTCGCTGTTGCCGGCGCATAAGTTAGAACTAACACGGTACTAGCGTATGAATATTAATTTAACGCTGATTGGTCAGTCGATCACTTTTGCGGTTTTCGTATGGTTCTGTTACGCCTACGTCTGGCCGCCTCTGGTGAATGCACTCGCTGAACGCAAAAAGCAGATTTCTGAAGGACTTGCCGCCGCTGAACGTGGCCAGCACGAACAGGAACTGGCTGAGAAAAAAGCAGCGGAGCACATTAAGGAAGCCAAGGGCCAGGCATCAGACATTATCACGCAGGCGCAGAAACGCGCTTCCGAGATTGTTGATGAAGCAAAAGACGATGCCCGAACAGAAGCTGAACGAATCCGGGTTGGTGCCCAGGCTGAAATAGACCAGGCAACCAATCATGCTCGTGAGGAGCTTCGTAAGCAGGTGGCTGTTCTTGCCATTGCCGGTGCAGAGAAAATTCTGAAGCAGGAAGTGAACGCTGAAGCCCACGCCAGCACTTTAAACGCACTGGCTGAACAGCTTTAGGCGAACAGACCATGGCAGATTACACGACTATTGCTCGTCCCTATGCTCGCGCAGTTTATCAGCAGGCGACGCAAACCTCATCAGTGGATAGCTGGAGTGAGGCGCTTGCGCTGATGTCGGCGGTGACCTGCGATACAGATATGGCCGCATTGCTGGAAAACCCGCAAACGGGTAATGAGCAGAAAGCCGAACTCATGCTGAAAGTGGTCAGTGCAAGCTTAAATGCACAGCAGCAAAACCTGGTTAAGCTGATGGCTGAAAATGGCCGCCTGAAAGTATTACCAGAAGTCGCTGAGCAGTTTGAAGTTTTTCGAGCTGAAGCCGAAGGCAAAATTGATGCCGAGGTGACATCGGCTTTTCCACTGAGCAGCGAACAGGAAGCGAGCATTACCAGTACGCTAAAAGCCAAATTGGGTCGTGAAGTGACAATCACTACAACCATTGATGAATCATTAATTGGTGGTGTCGTTATTAAGGCCGGAGATACTATTATCGATGGCTCAATGAAGTCCCAGCTAGAGTCGCTGGCGCTAACCTTGAGCCGTTAAGAGGAAAAAGAAATGCAGCTGAATCCATCAGAAATCAGTGAACTGATTAAATCAAGAATCGAAAATTATGATTCTTCCGTAGAAGCACAAACCGAAGGTACCGTGGTTAGTTTGAACGACGGTATTTTGCGTATTCAC
>JAPHSZ010000083.1 GCA_026196545.1 Gammaproteobacteria bacterium | reverse complement strand
TTAAGGATGGCATCATGACCGTTTATTTCGAATCAGAAAAGACACGTCAGAGATACCTGAACACCAAAACAAATCACCCGGTCAGAAGGCTTAAAAATATAGTCAGCGCAGAAGATGATCGCGGTGGCTGATAGCTGCCTGCTTTTGAATTAAGGCATCGTCCCGACCAGAACCAGCAACGGGTGCGAAATTGTTTTGCACCCGTTCATCATGCTGTCGAGTAGCCAGAAAGGCTATCGTAAATACAGCAAGCAACCCTCAGGAGAAAACATCATGAGCAAACAAAAGAAGTCGAACAAAGAAAACAAGAAAAAGGCATTACTGACACCAAAAGAAAAGAAGGCCGCGAAGCAACATAAGAAAGATGAGAAGAGCGGGTTGTTTGTTAATAAGATTGAGCTTTAGGGTTTTTGTTGCTAGAACAACCGGGGTCGGATCACAGTATTCTCTGTTATTAGAGTAGTAGGGTGGGCGCGTTTCTTGTGCCCACGCGGTTGTGATTAGTGCGTAGGTGCGATTAGTGTAGCGTAATCGTACGCATGTTGATTATGCTTAAAGGGCTCTGACCCCTTAAGCTCTTGCCGTTATTGAGAAATCCGGCATTTTTATCCCGGAACCATTTTTTAACGATAGTTTGTAACATGTTTCTCCTTTCTTACTTTAAGCATGCAATCAAACGCCAAACACGCTACTTTGTTTAATGCCATCAAAAATGAACTGAACGGCCAAAGCAGACAGTAAAACGCCCATAATTCGACTAATCACCTGCATGCCAGTGACACCAAGAAGCTGATGAATTTTGCTGGCAAGCAGCAAGGCGATGCCGGTGACTAGCAAAATGGCAAGCAGCGATGCAACCACAGTGACCTGTAGTGTTAGGTCGCCTTCTGTATTTGCCATCAATAGAATAGCCGCACCCATTGCACCAGGCCCTGCGATGAGTGGTGTCGCTATCGGGAAAATTGAAATATCCTGTTTCGATATCGCTTCGCGCTCTTCTTCGTCTGTGGTCGAAGTGCCGCCGGATGAGCGTGCGAACACCATATCAATGGCAATGAGCAGCAGTAAGATTCCGCCCGCCGTTCTCAATGAAGCGAGTGATATGCCAAGACTGGCTAACAGAAGCTCACCAATCAGAGCGAAAGTGACCAGAATGACGGTTGCAATCAAGGTCGCACGAATCGCCATCGAACGCTTGTACTTTAGCGTTCCCCTTGTCGTCAGCGCAGCAAATACGGCAGCAACGTCGAGTGGACCAATGGTCGCAAAGAAAGTGGCCAGGGCCAGGCTTGCGGTTTCAATCATTGAAGCGAGCTCAGTTGCTGGTAAGGCTTAAGCAACTTTATTCGGGATGATATTTTCAGCCGGATTGAAGTGCTCATGCGGGTAATCCAGCTCACGATTTTGAAATGACAGAATTGAGGCGTTCTGAATCACGCCGTTATCAATATTGATCGCCTGTCGAATCGTCTCGTCTTGCTGCCAGCTATCACGTCCGGCCAGTACTGTCGGCAAATAAACAATGAGCGCGGCAGAAATTGAGCGCGTTGCACTTTCCCAGAGATAGCTGGGGGTGTGATCGACGGCGTAGTAATCGATGGTTTCGTACTTAAAGATCGGTTTCCTGAAGGTTGTGGGTTTGGCAAAAAAGAAGCCCATGCCTTCGTCGCAACTGACATCAATAATCAGGCTGTTGGGTTTGAGGCACGCGCTTTCTGCTTCGATAACAAAGTCGGTGGGGTTTTCAGTATCCTGAAAGGTGCCGTTGACAATGATGTCGGCTTCGCTAACCAGTTCAGTCAGCGGTCGCTTGCTGCCATCATGCTCTACCACCACCATGCGTGCTTCGCCCTCTTCGCCTGCGCGAACTCTGACATAGTTACAATCGAGTACTTCTTCACGCACTTCGTGGTCGGGGCGTTGAATACAGATGGTGATATCTCTAAAGCCATGCGCCTTGAGCGCGTATATCGCACCACGGCTGACGGCGCCGAAACCGAAAATGATGGTTTTGCGTTGATTACCGTAATGGCCGTCGATACCTTTTAGTTGCAGGGAATGGATTACCGCGCAATAGCCCGCCATTTCGTTGTTCTTATAGAATGTATGGCGACCAATGTGCCCGTTAGGCGACCAGATAAACATATCTTCAAAGGCAATGAGTGTCTGTTTGCGATCGAGTGCCGCCTGGGTGATGTCGCGTTGCTGCACACAATGCACATAACCCCAAAGTGTTCCGCCTTCGCGAAGTTCCTGTAAATCAGCGAGTACGGGTTTGGCGATGATAACCGTGCCAATGTCGGCCAGTAATTCGTGGCGCGTGGCAATGCCACCGGTTTGAGCCGCTATTTCTGAATCTGAGATACCAAAGGGTTCGCCATAACCTTCCTCAAATATGAGCTGGCGGCGGAGCGCTTCAGGAATGCGCGCCAAATGTTCTGGATGGATTGGAAAACGTCGTTCGTCTACTTTTTTTGAAGTGCCAATGACGCCTACTTTTAATGTATTCATGTGTCGTTCCTTGTGATTAAAAAATTTAACAGATGTGACTTGTTGAACGAATTTCCAGTTTCGTTAATAGGCCGGTGATTTTTTCGCTGCTGTGTCGCAAGCGTTAAAGAGTTTCAGCGAACGAAATTCTGGAGAAATGATCAGGCTGTCTAGCCTAACATTGAATTGGACAGCGTGTGGTGCTTAAAGTGCATTGCACCGAATGATTTAATTTTAAAAAAGTATTTAGGGTCAGAGTAAAATTTATTTGGTTTTCGATCAATTATGCTATGAGTTTTTACTCTGACCCTAAATATTCCCCGTTGCCACGCTCCCGGCGTGAATCTATACGGTTGCAACTAACACAAAGAAATAAAAAATAAGTGTATCTATGTCTGAGTCATCGGCCTATAGTGGTATCAAGCCGAGGCACTTCCTCATCAGGTAAACAGAAATTC
>JAPHSZ010000041.1 GCA_026196545.1 Gammaproteobacteria bacterium | reverse complement strand
TCCTTGGCCTGATAATCTTCAACCAGGGTATCTAGTATGCGTTTACGCAATCCTTCTTCGTTTAATTCATCATCCTTATCCAGCCAGTACTGGATGCGCATATCACTGCCAAATTCTTCCTTCAAAGCTTCTTCCAGCCCTTCAATATCCCATTGCTCATCAAGGCTACCTGGCATAATAAAATTCGAGATAACATCGTTGAGTACATCTTCGCGAATATTTTTAACAACTTCCGACAGGTCGCTTTCGGACATCATTTCATTGCGCTGTGCATAAACCACCTTACGTTGGTCATTAGCGACATCATCATAATCCAGTACCTGCTTGCGGATATCAAAGTTATGGCCTTCAACTTTGCGCTGCGCATTTTCAATGGCACGATTGACCCAGGGATGCTCAATCGCTTCACCTCGTTGCATGCCCAGTTTTTTCATCAAACCGCCAACACGATCCGAAGCAAAAATACGCATCAAATCATCTTCCAGAGACAGATAAAAACGGGTTGAACCCGGGTCTCCCTGACGACCGGAACGACCACGCAACTGGTTATCAACACGACGTGATTCGTGGCGCTCGCTACCAATAACATGCAAACCACCCGCATCCATTACCGTTTGATGCCTTGTTTGCCATTCAGCATTAATCTCATCAAGTTTTGCCTGTGGTGCATCAGATTTTTTCGCCAGCTCGGCATCCAGATTACCACCGAGCACAATATCGGTACCACGACCCGCCATGTTGGTCGCAATCGTTACTGCACCCGGGCGTCCGGCCTGCTCGATAATATGCGCTTCATTTTCGTGCTGCTTGGCATTCAATACATTATGCTGGATCTTTGCCTGTGATAAGCATTTGGAAATTAATTCGGAAACTTCAATAGAAGCCGTGCCTACCAAAACAGGTTGCTGACGTTTTACACAGTCCTTAACATCTTCAACAATCGCCTCGTACTTCTCTTGCTTGCTTAAATAGACGAGGTCAGTATTGTCCTGACGAACCATCGGTTTGTTGGTCGGGATGACAACCACTTCAAGGCTATAAATCTGCATCAGCTCACTCGCTTCGGTATCGGCTGTACCCGTCATGCCCGATAGCTTGTTATACAGACGGAAATAGTTCTGGAATGTAATCGATGCCAGAGTCTGGTTTTCACTTTGTATTTCTACGCCTTCCTTTGCTTCTACCGCCTGATGCAAGCCTTCAGACCAGCGGCGTCCCGGCATGGTTCTGCCGGTAAACTCGTCAACAATTACCACTTCACCGTTCTGAATAATGTAATGCACATCCTTCTGAAATAATGCACTGGCTCGCAATGCAGCATTGAGATAATGGATCAGATTAATATTATTGGTACTGTATAAGCTTTCATTAGCAGGAAGAATACCTTCTTCAACAAGAATTTCTTCGACACGCTGATGACCCTGCTCAGTAATGTGCACTGAGCGGTTTTTCTCATCAACAGAAAAATCACCTTCCTCAATGGCATCTTTGTCTTCCTTGTGTTCACCCTGCTCCAGATGTTTTACGATATCCTTAAACTTGAGATGCAGTTCATTACTGTCGTTAACCGCACCCGAAATAATTAACGGGGTTCTCGCTTCATCGATAAGGATCGAATCCACCTCATCAACAATGGCAAAATTTAATTCACGCTGCACCTTCTCTTCTGTGGTGAACGCCATATTGTCCCTGAGGTAATCAAAACCAAATTCATTATTGGTGCCGTAAGTAATATCAGAAGCATAGGCCTGCTTTTTTTCTTCTGCACTCATGCCACCAATACTGACACCCGTGGTTAGACCCAAAAAACTATACAGGCGCCCCATCCATTCTGCATCTCGACTTGCCAGATAGTCGTTAACGGTAACAACGTGCACACCCTTGCCCGACAGGGCATTGAGATAAGCTGCCAGTGTCGCCACCAGCGTTTTACCTTCACCAGTGCGCATCTCAGCAATTTTTCCAGTGTGCAAAACCATGCCACCAACCAGCTGCACATCAAAATGTCTCATATTGAGCACACGTTTACCCGCTTCCCGTGCGGTTGCAAACGCTTCTGGCAACAGGTCATCCAGGGTTTCACCCTGCTGGTAACGTTCTCGGTATTCAACTGTTTTAGCCGCCAGCTGTTCATCGCTCAATGCAGATATTTCTGCTTCAAGCTGATTGATTTTTTCGACGGTTTTACGATGCTGCTTTATTATTCGATCGTTACGGCTACCAAATACCTTGCGGAAAACTTTATTTATCATTTTTGAAAAATAACCTGTGCAAAAACATCGAGCCAACAGGCTCGCTACTTATATAAAATTGAGTGCTTATTATGCCCGAGAATGAAGCCTCGGTCATGGAAATCACATAGATAATCAGGCTTAACTACTGGACTGGACAAAGCGAATGGGGTCAACCTGGCGATCATTGAGCAGCACCTCAAAATGCACATGAGGCCCGGTTGAGCGCCCTGTCGAACCCATTAATGAAATAGGCTGCCCTTTTTCAACCGTATCACCAACTTTGACAAGAATCTCTGCATTATGACCATAACGCGTGGTATAGCCATGACCATGGTTAATTTCTACAAGATTACCGTAACCATATCTTGAGCCGGCCCAGGTCACCACACCACTGGAGACAGCTATAATCTCACTACCTTCTCTGCCAGCAAAATCCATACCCTTATGCATTTCCAGCTTGCCGGTAAAAGGATCTGCACGTTTTCCATAATAAGATGATGTCCAGCCTTTCTTTATAGGGCGCCCGGTAGGTCGAGTTTCCTGCTTAATCTGCTTGCTCATCAGTACATCTTCCAGTATTGATAATTGCTGTTCGCGACTATCCAGCTGATCACTCAGATCACCCAGTACATTCTTAAATTCAACAGCGACAGCAGATTCCGGTTCACGCGGCCCACCCAGTGCCGGGCTATGAGTAAAATTGAATTCCTTGGAATCCAGCTTTGAAATGCTAACCAGACGCTCACCCAGCGCATCCAGGCGAGTAACATGGGCCTGCATCAGACCCAGACGAGCTGCCAGCGCATCCAGCTCAGACTGCGCATTGGCACGCGCTTTTGCAATCATTTCTTTCTGTTGCACCAGCTCTTTTTCCACGCCTGTCAACTGATCCATCTGCCCAGTACTCGTACCCCACCAGTAACCCGCTACCGCCACCAGGCCCATAAAACCAGACAGCAGCACGCTGGATGCCGTCAGTCCCATCTGCCAACGAACCGGTTTACCTCGATATTTACCTACAAAAATGATATTCATACAGTAGTTTTAACCATCATAATTATTACAATCATAGTCCATTTGGTAATATATTCCGCATTATGGAACATTTCAAAGACCAGCTAAATCCCGCAATCGTATCTAAAGCCCACTCTCTGGAGCAGCTGACTACGACCCTCAACGGGATATTACCACCCGAAACCTGTAGACATTACCATGTTACCGGCTTTAATAACAGTACGTTAGTGATTATCACCGATTCACCCGTGTGGACTACGCGGTTGCGGCAACTGGGTCCCAGCATCATCGCCGCACTATCTGACATAATCGGAGAGAAACTTCAGCATGTCCGGATTGTTACCCGGCACGGCTCAATCAAAGCCCCGGTTCAATCCAGCCCAATGATAGAACGTGAACTCAGCAAGGCATCTGGCAAGCAGTTGGCTCAAACAGCTGAATATGTGAAGGATGAAGCACTTAAAGAAGCACTTCTCAAGTTTTCACAACGCGGTAGAAAAAAGGACTAGAAAGCCTGAATCGGCTGTGTATAGGAAATAGGTGAAGAAGCATTTTCATCCTCAAAGGTCACTTCTTCCCAGGCTGACTCATCGGCAATTAATGCTTTCAGCAATTTATTGTTCAGCGCGTGGCCTGAACGGTAACCGGAAAAAGCACCAACCAGGCTGTGCCCAAGCAAATACAGGTCACCAATCGCATCAAGAATTTTGTGTTTAACAAATTCATCCTCATAACGCAGACCATCTTCATTGAGCACGCGGTATTCATCGACAACAATTGCATTATCAATGCTACCACCCAGCACCAGATTCTGAGCTCGCAGGCGCTCAATATCACTCATAAAACCAAAAGTACGGGCACGGCTCACTTCCTTCACAAAAGAAGTGGTCGAAAAATCAATCTCTGCCTTACACGGCATACCTTTAAAAACAGGGTGATCAAAATCAATAGAAAAGCCGACCTTGAAGCCTTCGAATGGGTCAAAACGCGCCCATTTATCTTCTTCTTCAACCAGAATAGGTTTTTTAATACGGATAAAACGTTTGGGGGCTTCCTGCTCAGCGATACCCGCTGACTGGATCAGGAATACAAAAGGACCGGAACTGCCATCCATAATAGGCACTTCACCCGTGCTTACGTCAACATAGGCGTTATCTATACCCAGGCCCGCCATCGCTGACAGCAAATGCTCGACCGTGGAAATACGAACACCATTCTGTTCCAGCGTGGTTGATAAGGTGGTAGGCCCCACATTCTCTGCTGTCGCTTCGATCTCAACCGGCTCGTTCATATCTACACGTCGGAAGATAACACCCGTATCCGGCTGCGCAGGGCGCAACGTCAGATAGACTTTCTCACCAGAGTGCAAGCCAACACCGGTTGCACGAATTACATTTTTCAGCGTTCTTTGTTTAATCAACGTACCAATTCCTGAGATATACTAATATCACCCATTTAAAGAGTGCATCGAGCCAGCCGCGTATTGTCACATATTTCTCTCGACAATTGGAGGCATTTTTCAGGTCATAGCACTATTTTGAGCAAAGTTAAGCCTATCTCATTCACCAACCTCACTAAATCATTGAATTTACGTTATTTAATCAGCCTGACGACGTAAAAATGCGGGGATATCCAGCAATTCTTCATCGTAGCCTCCAGTTGCCTCGGCATTATTTCTTCGCTGCACCGCCGGCTTTTCCAGCTGGCCATAATCAACATCACCCTCATTATTACGTGGCACGACATTCATCTCCGGCTTTTTGGCCATCTGCGGCATACCAAGCCCTGTCGCCACCACCGTTACACGCAACTCATCGCCCAGCGTATCATCGATAGCCGTACCCATAACCACGGTTGCATCATCAGAAGCGAAAGAACTCACTACTGCACCGATATCCTGGAATTCCCCCAGCGTCATATTGGCGCCAGTCACATTGACCAGAATACCTCTGGCACCGGATAAATTAACATCTTCCAGCAATGGGCTTGCCACTGCGGCATGCGCCGCTTCTTCAGCACGATCATCACCCAGTGCTTTACCTGAACCCATCATGCCCATGCCCATCTTCGACATGACTGTACGCACATCGGCAAAGTCGACATTAATTACACCTGGATTGGTGATCAGTTCGGTAATGCCCTGCACCGCGCCACACAACACATCGTTGGCCCCGTTAAAGGCATGCATCAGATCAAAATCACGGCCATAGACATCCAGCAATTTGTCATTGGGAATGGTGATCAATGAATCGACATTTTGCGTCAGCTCCTTAATCCCATTCATCGCAATTTTCATGCGCGAAGGCCCTTCGAAGGTAAACGGCTTGGTCACCACACCAACAACCAGTATGCCCATCTCTCGTGCCAGCTGTGCAACGATTGGCGCGGCACCCGTACCGGTTCCGCCACCCATGCCAGCCGTCACAAACAACATATCGGTATTTGCAATTGCCTCCTGGATCAATTCACGATCCTCCAGTGCAGCCTGTTGCCCCACTTCCGGGGTTGCACCCGCGCCCAGCCCCTTGGTGATATTACAACCAATCTGCAATGATCTGGTTCCAGTTATTTTGGTCAGTGCCTGGGCATCCGTATTGGCACAGATGAAATCCACACCGTCGATACCACTCGAGACCATATGTTTAACAGCGTTACCACCGCCACCACCTACACCCATTACTTTGATGACGGCGTCCTGTGCTACTGAGTCCATAAATTCAAACATAAGCATTTACCTCTGTCTGTTTGTTATTATTATTCATCCCGGCAAAACACCGGCCCAATTTTAAATTTTTTTGCACTAAATTTGTTATAAATTCATTCATTAAAAATTCCCCTGAAACCAACTTTTCATTCGCCCAAACACACCCTTTAAACCTCCCTCCATCATGATATGACTCGTTCCCTCATTTCGATGCTGATTGCCAAACAACAACAGCCCAACACCGGTAGCATGTATCGGGTTACTGACCACATCAGAAAGCCCAGTGACATATTGCGGCATACCTAATCGAACTGGCATATGGAAAATCTCTTCAGCCAGATCAATCACACCTTCCATTTTTGAACTGCCACCGGTCATCACAATACCTGCGGCAATAATTTCTTCAAAACCACTCTTGCGTAATTCGGCCTGCACTAATGTCAGCAATTCCTCGTAGCGCGGCTCCACCACTTCTGCCAGGGTCTGGCGCGATAATTTACGCGGTGGTCTATCACCCACACTCGGTACTTCAATGGTTTCTTCCGGGTTGGCTAATTGCCTCAGAGCACAGGCAAATTTAATTTTAATTTCGTTGGCATATTGCGTTGGCGTACGCAATGCCACTGCAATATCATTGGTCACCTGGTCACCCGCAATCGGAATGACTGCGGTATGTCGGATTGCACCTTCAGAAAACACGGCAATATCCGTAGTACCACCACCAATATCCACCAGGCACACTCCTAGCTCCTTTTCATCTTCTGTTAGCACAGAATAACTCGATGCCAGCTGTTCAAGAATAATGTCATCAACTTCCAGGCCACATCGACGCACACATTTGATAATATTTTGCGCCGCACCAACTGCACCAGTAACAAGATGCACTTTGGCCTCCAGACGCACGCCAGACATGCCTATCGGTTCACGAATTCCTTCCTGATTATCAATAATAAATTCCTGCGGAAGAATATGCAGCACACGCTGGTCAGCAGGGATAGCTACAGCACGCGCAGCATCAATCACCCGATCCAGATCACCATTGGTGACCTCCCTCTCCCGTATTGCAACAATACCGTGGGAATTAATACTTCTGATATGGCTGCCTGCGATGCCCGCAAAAACAGAATTAATCTGGCAACCTGCCATCAGTTCTGCTTCTGCAACAGCACGTTGAATTGATTGAACCGTTGATTCAATATTAACGACCACGCCTTTTTTAAGGCCGTAAGAAGGATGTGAACCCAGGCCAATAATTTCTACATCACCTTCAGGTGTTATCTCACCAACAATCGCAACAACTTTTGATGTTCCGATATCCAGACCCACAATCATGTTTTTATCTGTTTTCTTGGTCATATTTTCTTACGCCTCTTTTACAAGTTCATGCTTGCTGGCACTATTATTTTTTATTCGCATGGCAAATCCATTAGGATAACGTAAATCAATTGCTACAATATTTTTCAAATCAAATTTATCAATACTCGAAAACACGCGAATAAACCTGGACAGACGCTCATCCGCATGATTCCGTCCCAGTTTCAGCTGAATTTTCTCCGCTGTTTTATTTGCTACAAAATGAACACCCCAGGCACGGCGATCATCCAGATTTAAATCAACCACCTTAAAACCCATTACTGAAAAATCTTTATTAATTGCCACCAGAAAACGCCACATTTTATTGTGCGACCCATCTGGCCCATTTAATTTTGGCAGGGTGAACTGCTGACTAATGAAATCTGGTTTAAATACATCACCGTGGTCACTAATCAGCGCATCATCATTCCAGTAGGCAACTGCCGTTTTTTCTGTCACTTTAATATGAATACCAGATGGCCATTGCCGACGCACTGAAACATCATCAACCCAGGGCAGTTCCATCAAAGCCGTTCTCATCGCATCAAGATCCAGTGAAAAATAACCACCATCAATGACAGCGACAACATGCTCTCTAAAAACATCATGTGAAATATTTTCAAACTCACCTTCAATCTCAACTTTTTTAATGGGTGCAATACTGTCAAAATCATAATCCATCAACTTCCAGCCCGACACCACCAATGCCAGCATGAGCGAAACACCAATCAGACGACGAATGCGACTATGCACAGCTTGCCCCCTTTAAAATTTCAACAACCAGCCGCCCAAAATCTATTCCCGCCTGTTTTGCCGCCATCGGCACCAGGCTGTGGTCTGTCATTCCTGGAACAGTATTTACCTCAATCAACCAGGGCTGGTTTTTCTGGTCAATCATAAAATCAACCCGGCCCCAGCCACTCGCATTAACCGCAGCAAATGCCCGCTTAACCATCAACGATAAATGTTTTTCATCATCAGCATCCAGGCCACATGGGCAGATATATTTTGTATCCTGTGACTGATACTTGGCTGCATAGTCATAAAAAAGATTGGACGTTTCTAAACGTATCATGGGTAAGACACGATCATTCAAAACAGCCGCTGTGTACTCCATACCATGTATCCAGCGCTCAGCGATCACCGTACCGCCACATTCTCTGGCTTTCTGCCACGCCGGGATTAATTCGCTTTCTTTTTCCACCTTACTCATGCCGATACTCGAACCTTCGAGCACGGGTTTTACAATCAATGGCAGCCCGCCTTTTTCTATTGCTTCGGTACAATCTGCCTCATTTTCAAGTATCCAGTAGTCCGGCGTTGGCAAACCTACGGCATGCCAGATCTGTTTGGTGCGCAGCTTGTCCATTGCAAGCGATGAACCCAGCACTTTTGAACCTGTGTATGGAATATTCATCGCACTCAATAAACCCTGCATGGTGCCATCTTCACCACCGCGTCCATGCAAAGCAATAAATGCCCGATCAAATTTAGCCTCAGCCAGCACTGCCGCAATATCACGGCCAACGTCAATACCGTGCGCGTCAATACCCTGGGCCTGCAATGCATTTAATACTGCCTGACCACTGAGCAACGAAATATCACGCTCGGCTGACCAGCCCCCCATCAACACCGCTACTTTTCCAAATTCATTCACCGGGACATTCATGACTGTTTCTCCCCGACAATTTTTACTTCAGTCTGCAGCACAACGCCCGCTTGTTCCCTTACCGTTTTCTGCACCAGCTTGATCAGGCCTTCAATATCACTCGCCGTCGCCTGCTGATCATTGATAATAAAATTGGCATGTTTTTCTGACACTACAGCACCACCAATCCGCTTTCCTTTTAAGCCACATTGTTCGATTAATCGAGCGGCGTAATCGTTTTCAGGATTACGGAAAACAGAACCACAATTAGCCGTACCGGTTGGCTGTGTCTCTGCACGTTTTACCAGTAGCTGTTTAATATTTATCGACTCAGTGGCTACTGCGTCAAATTTTAATAAGGCTGAAACAAACCATTCATCTTCAGGGCCTTCAACGCTGCGATAGGCAATTCGATAATCATCAGGCAACCTGTTATGAATCACACCATGTCGATCCATGGTTTCCACACTAACAACGTGCCGCCAGGTTTCACCACCGAATGCACCTGCATTCATCGCCAGTGCACCACCGACCAGTCCGGGGATACCGGCAAAAAACGCTGCACCCGATAAGCCTTCGCCAGCACAGAACCTGGCCAGCTTTGCGCTCGACACACCGGCACCAACGTACACACAATTATTTTCTCTACGCTCCAGTTGCATCATGACGCCCTGGGTCGCGATCACTGTTCCATGAAAACCGCCATCACGTATTAAGGTATTACTACCCAGGCCCACCCACAATAAATCTTCATCTTCAGGTAGCGACTTCAGCAATAAAGACAGGTCATCAATATCAGCGGGCACACAATAACGATCTGCCTTGCCACCAGCACGCCAGCTGGTATGACTCATCATTGGTTCATCGTATCGAACCTCGCCTTTTATGTTTAGGGTTGAAATCATGCTAGCGTTCTCCATCTCATGATTTCTCCTGCAACAGTGCTGGTAGTTCTTCTGCAACCCTGCCGATTGAACCCGCACCCAGAGTCAAAACAATATCGCCGTCCTGTATCACTGCTCGCAAAGACTCTGCCACTTCATCGACATCTTTGACAAAAACAGGATTTACCTTGCCGCGTGCACGAATCGCCGCGCACAATGAACGGCCATCTGCACCTGCGATCACCTCTTCACCGGCTGCGTAAACTTCGGTCAGCAACAACACTTCCACATCTGCCAGAACATCGGTAAAATCTTCAAATAGATCCCGGGTACGGGTATAACGATGCGGCTGGAATACCAGCACCAGGCGTTTATCTGGCCAGCCGGTACGCACAGCCTGCAAGGTCGCCGCTATCTCAGTGGGATGATGACCATAATCATCAACCAGCGTTACTAAACCTGCCGGCGTCTGAATCTCACCATACAAATGCATGCGACGGCCCACCCCTTCAAACCCAGCCAGGGCAGACTGGATCGCTTCATCACTCACACCCAGTTCATGCGCCAGGGCAATCGCCGCCAGGGCATTCAACACATTATGATTGCCCGGCATATTCAATGTAATTGCCAGTGGCTCAGCGCGCTCCGGCAGCGTAACATCAAAGGATGTCTGCATACCCGATGACTGAATATTGGAAGCATAAACATCCGCTTCCTGTTCAATGCCATAACGCACAACAGGGCGTGTAATTTTTGGCAAAAGATTTCTGACTTCATCATCTTCAACACAAACCACGGCCAGACCATAAAAAGGCAGATGGTGCAGGAATTCAACAAAGGCTTCGCGCAGACGTTCAAAGTCGTTGTGATAAGTTGGCAGGTGATCAGCATCGATATTTGTCACCACCGCCATCACCGGTTGCAAATATAAAAATGAGGCATCGCTTTCATCAGCTTCGGCGACCAGGTATTTACCACTACCCAGATTTGCATGCGCTGAAGAGCTGTTCAATTTACCGCCAATAACATAAGTGGGATCCAGGCCACCGGCGGCCAGCACACTGGTCACCAGCGATGTTGTCGTGGTTTTACCGTGGGTGCCGGCTACCGCTATTCCCTGACTGAAGCGCATCAACTCCGCCAGCATTTCTGCCCTGGGCACAACCGGGATTAGCGACTCCCTGGCCGCCTGCACTTCAGGATTTTCATCACTAATCGCACTGGATATAACGACCACATCGACACCCTGTACATAAGCAGCATCGTGTCCCCGATAAACCTTAATGCCATCTGCCTGCATAGTTCGGGTAATCGCATTGTCTGCCAGATCAGAACCACTGACTTCATAACCCAGCGTGTTCATGACATCAGCAATCCCGCTCATGCCTGCACCCCCGATGCCCACAAAATGCACCTTGCGCACCCTGCGCATGAAGCTATCAAAATGATTATGTGCTGCCATCAAACCAGTCCTCCTGCCAGCATACAACGCGCTGCGACTTCATTTGCCGCCTCTGGTTTCGCCTGACTGCGCGCAGATTTTGCCATGCGCAACAGCCGATCACGCTGTTGTGTTAATTCGGTAATGGTTGAACGCAACCACTCGGCATCCATATCGTCCTGCTGGCGCACAATCGCCGCCTCTACTCTTGCAAGATAATCGGCATTCGCTGTTTGATGGTCATCCACCGCATAGGGATATGGCACCAGCACAGAAGCAACACCTGCCGCAGCCAGCTCAAAGACCGTCATTGCTCCAGCGCGACAGATAACTACATCAGCCCAGGCATAAGCCTCTGCCATATCATCAACAAAAGCATCAACCCGGCCTTCAACAGCAAATTTTTTATACAGCACCTGTGCTGCATCATGATTTTTCAGGCCTGTCTGGTGCCACACTTCCGGCCTTGCGGCCGGTTCTATTTTTGATATTGCCTCGGGTACCAGTTCATTCAGTCGTACCGCGCCCAGGCTGCCACCAATCACCAGTACACGTAATGCACCATCATGGCTGGCCAGTCTATGTTCTGGTGAAGACAAATTAATAATATCCTTACGCACAGGATTACCAACATATACTGCCTTCTTGCCCAGCGCTCCGGGGAAAGCTTCCATCACTTCACTGGCCACGTGCGACAGTAACCTGTTAGTTAAACCCGCAATTGCATTCTGTTCATGGATCAACAAGGGCTTTCTCAACAGCCAGGCCATCAAGCCACCAGGGCCAGAGGCAAATCCACCCATCCCCAGAACCGCACAGGGTTTTCTTTTCAACAGCACCCGCACGGCCTGATAACAGGCCACGATTAAACGTGCAGGTGCCAACAAGGTATTCAAAATACCCTTGCCACGCCAGCCTGTAATACTCAACCACTCAATCGGGTAACCCGCCTGCGGCACCAGCCTAGCCTCAATGCCCGCCTGCGTACCCAGCCAGATCACCGGAACCCCACGTGCGCGCAATTCATCAGCCACCGCCAGTGCCGGGAACACATGCCCACCGGTACCACCTGCCATGATCATAATCGGTTGTACCGATCTCATACGGCACCTCCCGCAGTCACAGCTTTGCGTCGGTGCGTTTTACGATCTACCGCCTGCCTGGAAAATTCACCACACTCACAATGTATACGCAATAACAAACCAATCGCCATACAGCAGACAAGCAGACTGCTACCACCATAACTCATCAGCGGCAGGGTTAAACCTTTGGTCGGCATCAGGCCCATATTCACGCCCATATTGATCACCGCCTGTAGCGCCAACCAGACACCAATACCATAGGCCAGATAAGCCGCAAAACGGTTGCCCACTTTCTCCGCCTGCAGGCCAATTTTAAAAATCCTGAAAAACAGTAATGTGTACAAAAGTATCACCAGGCAGACGCCAACAAAACCAAACTCTTCCGATAACACCGCGAACAGAAAATCGGTGTGTGACTCGGGCAGATAAAATAATTTCTGCACACTGCCGCCCAGACCGGTGCCCCACCAGCCACCGGTGCCAATTGCAATCAGTGACTGCGTTAACTGAAAGCCGGTATCAAACGGATCGGCCCAGGGGTTCATAAATGAAGTCAAACGTTCCAGGCGATAGGGTGATGAGATAACCAGCATCAAGGCACAACTGCCGAATAAAATCATAAATGAAATAAATTGAACAAAACGCACGCCGCCCAAAAAGGTCATCGCCAACACCGTCCCCATAATCACCACGGTTGAACCAAAGTCCGGTTCTAACAATAATAACAGTCCAGCCAGCCCCACCATCAACATGGGCTTGATAAAACCCTTTAATGAAGTTCTCACTTCTTCACCATGACGAACCAGATAGCCCGCCACATAAATCAGCAAGAACAGCTTCACCACTTCCGAAACCTGAAGATTAATGATGCCCATGGAAATCCAGCGCGTGCTGCCGTTGACTGTTTTGCCCACACCAGGAATCAAAACCAGCACCAGCAAAAACAGGGCAAAACCTAATAAGGCAACACCGGACTTTTCCCATTGCACCAGGCGAACACGATAAACCAGGGCCGCCGCCACCAGGCCGATGACCACAAACACCAGTTGACGCTGAAAATAATAAAACGGGTTGGAAAAATTACGCTCGGCCACGCCCACCGATGCAGATGCCACCATCACCAGCCCCAGTGATAACAGGGCAATACAAATGGTCACCAGCACAGGGTCCAGGTGATCAAGCTGCCACGATGTCGCACGCTTTACCACTGGCCTGACTTTTGGCATGTCCATATATATACCCATCAAACATGCTCCTGGACAGCTTTCATAAACACCTGTCCACGATGTTCAAAATTACTGTACATATCAAAACTGGCACAGGCGGGCGATAACAGAACATTGTCACCTGCCTGAGCAAGCTCGGCGGCCTTAATTACGGCGTCATCCATGTCACTGGCACGAACAACCGGCACAACACCATTGAGAGCAGCCTCAATTTTGTCTGCATCGCGCCCAATTAAAACCACTGCCCGTAAATGCTGAGCTGCAACTTTAGCCAGTGGTGAAAAGTCAGCCTCCTTGCCATCACCGCCTGCAATCAAAACATGCATACCCGGCAGGCCCCTGATTGCAGCAATGGCCGCACCCACATTGGTCGCCTTGGAATCATTAAACCAGTTAATGCCGTGCTTTTCTGTGACCCACTGCATCCGATGCTCCAGTCCTGGGAATTTCCTGATCGCCTCAACCATAAAGCGCAACGGAATATTTAATGCTGTTCCCATCGCCAGGGCGGCCAGCACATTGGCAACATTATGCTTGCCTTTTATTTTCAGTTCATCCACGGCCAGCAAATTCTCATCACCTTTGCATAACCAGCTTGTTCCTTCATATTCGCACACACCGAAATCATTGTCAGACGGTTGCTGTAACGTAAAACCAACTGCCTGAGCGCAGGCGCACAACTGGTTACTGGCCAGCTCATCATCTCTATTCACTATGCAGGTTCTAGTATTGCGGTAAATCTCCTGCTTGACCATCACGTAGTCATGCAGGTCTTCATATCGATCCAGATGATCCGGGCTAATGTTTAACACAACTGACACTTCCATCGGCAGGCTTTGCAAGGTCTCCAGCTGAAAACTCGATAATTCCAAAATATATAACTCGGCATCATCCGCCACAATATCGAGTACCGGCACGCCAATATTGCCGCCCATTACAGCATTGATGCCTGCGCATTTCGCTATTTCTGTCAGCAAGGTGGTCACTGTACTTTTTCCATTTGAACCGGTAATACCAACAACAGGGACAGCCACTTCGTGTGCAAACAAATCAATATCGCCAATAATTTCTACGCCCTGCTCCTTCGCTTCCTGCAACACAGTTTCT
>JAPHSZ010000035.1 GCA_026196545.1 Gammaproteobacteria bacterium | reverse complement strand
TGATCCAGACCCATCACCCCGACCACCCGTTGCTGCAAACCCTGCTGCACCAGGGCTATGAGAAGTTTGCCGAATCGGCACTGGCCGAGCGCCAGCAGGCGGGCTTCCCGCCGCACAGGCACCTGGTGATTCTGCGCTGCGGCGCGATCAAAAAGGAACTGGGCAGGCAGTTCATGGCCGATGCGCGGGCGCTGGCAAACAACTATGATACTAAAGACATCGACATTTTCGGTCCCTGGCCCGCGCCGATGGAAAAACGCGCCGGCCGCTTCCGCAGCCAGACCATGTTGCAGGCCAAAGACCGCAAGGCACTGCACCAGCTATTGCGGCAGTGGCTGCCGCAGTTGCCGCAGTTAAAAAGCAGTAAACAGGTACGCTGGTCAATCGACGTTGACCCTTACGATACTTTTTAGGCCGAGTTGCCCACATAGCTGCTCTCTGCGTGTAAAATTGGCCTCCATTTAGAACAGCTCTGGCCATAAATGAAACACAAAATTGAAGACCTGATCAGACAGGCCATCCACATACTGGTTGAAAACGATACGCTCGACGCCTCTATGGCACCTGATATTCAGGTGACCCGTACCAAAGATGCGAGCCATGGTGACTTTGCCAGTAACATTGCCCTGACACTGGCGAAAGCCGCGGGCAGGCCACCACGTGATCTTGCACAGGCGATCTGTGATGCCCTGCCCGACGATGCCGAACTGGATAAAACCGAAATCGCCGGTCCCGGTTTCATTAATTTTTTTGTGTCTGCCGATATTTCCCAGAACGTGATCAAAATGATTCTGGCACAGGGCGAGGACTTTGGCCGCTCCAGCATCGGTGCAGGTAAAAAAATTCAGCTTGAGTTTGTCTCCGCCAACCCCACCGGCCCGCTGCACGTCGGCCACGGTCGCGGTGCCGCCTATGGTGCTTCGGTTGCCTCACTGATGCGTGCCGCCGGTTTTGATGTTGACTGTGAATACTACGTCAACGATGCCGGCCGCCAGATGAATATCCTTGCCGTCAGCATCTGGATTCGCTATCTACAGGAACACGACATCGACATTCCGTTCCCGAGCAACGGCTACAAGAGTGACGCCTACATTTTTGATATCGCACGCAAACTAAAACAGGATCACGACGGTGCCTTTGTCTTCAAGACCGAAGAGGTCATGCACGACATCCATCCCGACGAGCCGGCTGAGGATGGTGATAAGGAACTGCACATTGATGGCCTGATCGAACGCGCCCAGAATCTGCTCGGTGAAGCCGCCTACCTGATCATTTTCAATGCCGGCCTCGACAGCATTCTTGCCGACATCCGCGATGACCTGGAAGACTTTGGCGTTCACTACGAGAACTGGTATTCAGAAAAATCACTGGGCCAACGCGACCTGATCAATACCGCCGTCGAACAGCTGCAGGCCGCTGGCCACATTTATGAACACAAGGGTGCGCTCTGGTTTAAATCCACCGACTTTGGAGATGAAAAAGACCGCGTGGTGATTCGCGACAACGGCCAGGCCACTTACTTTGCCTCCGACATCGCCTACCACATGGACAAGTTCCAGCGCGGTTACGAACGCGTGATCAATATCTGGGGCGCAGACCACCACGGCTATGTGCCGCGCGTCAAGGCCGCGATCAGGGCGCTCGGTGAAGATGAAAACAAGCTGGATATTTTACTGGTGCAATTTGCAATCCTGTATCGCGGCGGTGAACGCGTACAGATGTCGACCCGCTCCGGCTCATTCGTGACCCTGCGCGAACTGCGCGAGGAAGTCGGCAATGATGCGGCGCGTTTCTTTTACGTGATGCGCAAGTGCGAGCAGCACATGGATTTTGATCTCGACCTCGCCAAATCACAGAGCAACGATAATCCCGTCTATTATATTCAGTACGCACACGCGCGCGTTTGCAGCGTGCTAAACCAGCTGAAGGAAAAAAATCTGCAGCACGATATTGAAAAGGGTAACAGCCATCTCGCCCAGCTCACCGAATCACACGAAACCGAGCTGATCACCAAGCTGGCAACTTATCCCGATGTGCTGGAAAAGGCCGCGATCAATGCAGAGCCCCATTCCCTGGTGCATTACCTGCGCGAGCTGGCCAACCTGTTCCACACCTATTACAACGCGCACCAGTTTATTGTCGAAGATGATGCCATACGTGATGCCAGGCTCAACCTGATTCGCGCCACCCGGCAGGTGATCCACAATGGCCTTAGCCTGCTCGGCGTCAGCTCACCGGAGTCAATGTAATGCCAACTGATTATAAAAGCAGGGGCCATGGCCATGAGAAAAAACCATTGCCCGGTTATGTCTGGCTATTAGGCGGCCTGGCCATCGGGCTGTTTGTCGCCCTGCTGGTTTATCTCGACAAGCAGCCGGATGTCTCTGCCAATTTCGGCGCTGCCGTAAAGAAAGAACTGGATAAACTAAAACAGCCATCCAGCGGATCCTCAAAAGAAAGCGAGCAGAAAGAAACAGAAACCGATCGCCAGGAGCCCAAGTTCAACTTTTACACCATTTTGCCCGAACTCGAAGTACTGATCCCCGATTCAGAAACACAGCCACCGCAAAAACGTTCTACTGAGGGCACGGTTAAAAACAATAAACAGTACGTGCTGCAGGCGGGTTCATTCAAAAATAAAAATGATGCAGAAAAACTCAAGGCCAGTCTGGCGTTACTTGGTTTTCAGGCACACATTCAAAATGTGACGGTGAACAGCATTCCCTGGCACCGCGTGCGCATTGGCCCTTACAGCCAGAGCAACGAGCTATACGACAAAATCGACCAGCTCCGGCAAAACGACATTAATGCCATACCGATGGAACTGAAGCCTGACAGTTAACCCTGGGACAGTGTTGCCACCTGCTGCTGTAGCATTTCAGCTGTGACCCCATCGGGCAGCACCGGAGTTGCAACGTTCAGTTCCACACTGGAACGGATACCTCGCAGTATTCTTACAAACAAATTTGAACGATGTCGACTAAAGGCGCTGCCCCATAGTCCATTCAAGGCCATAGGAATTACCGGCACAGGTGTGGTTTGTAAAATTCGTTCAACACCCGGGCGAAACTTGTTCATTACACCATTACGTGTAAGCTTGCCTTCGGGAAAGACACAGACCATGTCGCCCTGTTTCAGGGCTTGATCAATTTCAATAAAGGCCTGTTCCATCAGTTCAGGGTTTTCATGCTTACCGGCAATGGGTATGGCACCTGCCGTTTTAAATAAAAATCTCAACAGGGGTAAATTGTATATTTTGTAATACATAACAAAGCGCATTGGCCGGCGTATGCAACCCGCAATAATCAGCGCATCCACGTAGCTCACATGATTGCACACTAGCACCGCCGCACCCTTATCTGGAATATTACCCAGGCCTTTTTTGCGCACATGATATATTGAATGAATCAACAGCCATACACAAAATCGCATAAAAAATTCCGGCACCAGCGTGTAAATATATAAGGCCACAACGGCATTGAGCACGGCTACGATCAAAAATAGTTCTGCAATAGTAACGCCCGAACCCAACAAAACCATAGCCATGATCGCAGACAGCACCATCAACAACGCATTGAATATATTATTGCCCGCAATCACCCTCGATAAATGCTGCGGCTGACTGCGCTGCTGCACCATGGAAAACAACGGCACTATATAGAACCCACCGAATAGTCCAATCATCAACACATCGATAATAATGCGCACACTGCCGGGTCTGCCAATAAATTCAGCCACCCCCATCAATGCCTGCTGTGCAAATTCGGGCCTGGCAAGAAACAGGTCAATGCCAAACAGTGTCAGGCCAATTGAACCAAACGGTACCAGCCCCAGTTCTACCTTGTGCCCGGACAACCAGTTACACAATAATGAGCCACCACCTATGCCCAGCGTAAAAAAGGTAAGCAACAGAGTCACTACCTGTTCATTTCCGGACAGGGCTGTTTTGGTGTAATTGGGCAGCTGCACAAGATAGGTGGCACCCAGAAACCAGAACCATGAAATACCAAGCACAGATAAAAACACCACGCGGTCTCTGTGTATGAAGGCAATATTTCGCCAGGTTTCGGTCAGTGGGTTCCAGTTAATTTTCAGTTCCGGTTCCAGCGATGGCGTTTGTGGAATAAACCGGCTGGACAGATAACCCAGCAAGGCCAGGGTAACGATAGCTATCGCCACCCACTGCCTGCCATCGTCATTTGAAATCAGTATTCCACCCAGCATGGTGCCAATTAGTATCGCAACGAAGGTACCCGATTGCACCAGTGCATTACCTGCAACCAGCTCGGTATCAGCAAGGTGCTGTGGAATATAACTGTACTTGGCCGGCCCGAAAAAAGCTGACTGCGCCCCCATTAGAAACAACAGGGCAATCAACATGTATAGCGAAGCTGCATAAAATGCATAGGCCGCCGCCAGCATGATTATCACTTCCATTAACTTGATAAAACGGATTGATTGCGATTTTTCGTTTTTGTCTATCCACTGGCCAGCGGTTGCAGAAAACAGGAAGAAAGGCAGGATAAAAAGCCCCGCGCTCAGATTGGTCAGGAAATCAACATTGGCAGTTTCACCTGCAAGCTGAGTGCCCTGAAATGCAATCAGAATGATTAATGCGTTTTTAAAAACATTATCATTAAACGCGCCCAGAAACTGGGTCAAAAAAAACGGCAGGAAGCGTTTCTGCTTTAATAATATAAACTGGTTGTCTAGCTGCTTTTCTTTATTCTGGTTCACAGACCCTGCATCCATTCACTAACTACTTCCAGCAATGCCCCACCCTTGCCGGT
>JAPHSZ010000203.1 GCA_026196545.1 Gammaproteobacteria bacterium | reverse complement strand
GCAGAAAAATATGCACGTTTGTTATTTGATAGAGAGTTACACGATAAGCTGTTAAATGAATTATTGGCTGTAGATATCAGTGATTCAGAAACCCTGTTGATTGATACTATTGCCCGCGCCAAAGCGAAAGAGCTGCTGGCTGATGCGGATGACTATTTTTAGTCATCTAAAAAATGAATTTTGTGGAGTTGTTGTAATGCTTAAAAAAATGATTCGCCTGTCAGTGGTGTTGTCACTGGTTATGGTTGCAGTGCCTTTATATGCAAAAACCATAAAGATTGCCACGATCTCACCTGATGGTACTTTATGGATGAATGAAATGCGCGCCGGCGCTAAAGAAATTAAAAAGCGCACCCAGGGTCGTGTTAAATTTAAATTCTATCCTGGCGGGGTGATGGGTAGCGATGAAAATGTGTTGAGGAAAATGCGCATTGGCCAGTTACAGGGCGGCGCGGTTACCACAGGCAGCCTGGCCGGAGTTTATCCTGATATAGATATTTATGGCCTGCCTTATCTTTTTTCCTCGCTCGACCAGGTTGATTATGTGCGTGAGAAACTGGATCAGCCCTTGCTGGATGAGCTGGAGAAAAAAGGTTATATTTCATTCGGTTTTGGCGAAGGTGGTTTCAGCTACATGATGTCTGACAGTTCGCTGTACACTGTCGAAGATGTGCGTAAACAAAAGGTCTGGGTGCCTGGCGGTAACAAAGTGGGTGAAGCTGTTTTCAGTAGCGCAGAGGTTTCACCGGTTACCTTGCCCGTTTCTGACGTGCTCACTGGCCTGCAGACCGGCCTGGTTAATACCGTTATTACCTCACCGATTGGTGCTATTGCGCTGCAATGGCATACGCGAGTTAAGTATGTGATAGATGTGCCACTAACGTATATTACCGCAATGCTGGTTATCGATAAAAAGGCATTTAACAAAATTAAAAAAGAAGATCAGGCAATAGTTCGTGAAGTGATGGGTGAGGCTTTTAAGCGGATCGATTCGGCCAACAGGCGAGATAATCTTGCTGCTCAGGATGCACTAAAGCAACAGGGAATAAAATATGTTTCATTGCCCCAGGACTCGCTGGATGCCTGGTATGCAATTGGCGACAAGGCCATTAAAAAATTACAGAAAAATAATAGCTATAGTCCCGCGGCCTACAAAGAAATCATGGGGCACGTCACTGCTGCTAAATCGAAGCAGTAAGAAACAATGCCATGAATAAACGCATCGCCAGTTTTATTGCAATTATTAATAAACTGGAAGACTGGTTTCTTATCATCATGCTGGCGGTGATGGTGGTGCTGGCGATAACGCAAATTTTTTATCGTAATATTTTTGGTGAAGGCATCGTCTGGATCGATCCTTTACTGAGGGTGCTGGTATTATGGGTGGCTATAGCCGGTGCCGTCGTGGCAACACGCACTGATAATCATATCCGAATCGATTTTTTTACTCGTTATATTTCAGAAAAATTTCACAAAACCCTGCAGCGCCTTGTTTACGCGTTCTGCATTTTTATCTGCGGCCTGATTGCATGGCACAGTGTGCGCTTTGTACAGATGGATTATGAATATGCCACCATCGCGTTTGCCAAAATACCGGCATGGGTGACAGAGCTGATTATTCCTATTGGCTTTTTTATGATGGCTGTGCGTTATCTATTATTATTTGTTTCACCGCCTGAAAAGGAAATGCGCTGATGCTGGGTGTGATTCTTTTAGGCGCGTTAATTATCATGGGTGTGCCGCTGTTTGTCATCATTGCCACCAGTGCGCTATATGGTTTTTCCAGTGTAGATGTTGACCTGTCCGTCATTGCGATAGAAATTTACCGCATCGTTGATACGCCAATTTTATTAGCCATCCCCCTGTTTACGCTTGCCGGCTATGTGCTGGGTGAGAGCAAGGCCTCCGAGCGTCTGGTTCTGCTCACCGACGCCCTGTTAGGCTGGATGCCTGGTGGCCTCGCCATTGTTTCATTGTTTGCCTGTGCCTTCTTTACTGCGCTCACCGGGGCGTCAGGGGCAACCATTATTGCGCTGGGCGCGATTCTATATCCTGCAATGAAACAGGCGGGTTATGAAGAGCGTTTTAACCTGGGCCTGATTACCTCATCAGGCAGTCTGGGCCTGTTGTTTCCGCCATCCATCGCCCTGATTCTGTATGGCGTGATCGTGCAGCAAATGGGCATCGGTGAACCAGTGGCGATTGATGACCTTTTTCTCGCAGGCTTATTGCCCGGTTTAATGATGCTGCTGATGCTCACCGCGTATAGCATATTTAAAAGCCAGCAGCGTCCTGAGATAAGACGCACACCTTTTAGCGTAAGCAAGCTGTTGAAGGCGTTGCGTGGCTCCATGTGGGAAATTCCCATGCCGTTTATTTTGATCGGTGGTATTTATACAGGGGTGTTTGCTATTTCCGAAGCGGCGGCGGTGGCGGTGATGTACGTGCTGCTGGTTGAAGTGCTTATTCTGCGAGAAGTGCCATTCAGCAAACTGCCCGAGATTATGCGTGACTCCATGGTGCTGGTTGGCGGTGTGCTGGTGATTCTGGGTGTTTCCCTGGCCTCGACCAACTATCTCATCGATACCGAAGTGCCCAATCGGCTGTTCGAATTTATCCGCTCGCACATCGATAGCAAGTTGACTTTCCTGATGTTGCTTAATGTATTCCTGTTATTACTGGGCATGATTCTGGATGTGTTCTCGGCGCTGGTGATTATCGTGCCTTTGCTGTTACCGATTGCGATTGGTTACGACATCCACCCGATTCACCTCGGCATTATCTTTTTGGCCAATATGCAGATTGGTTATTTCACGCCCCCCGTCGGCATGAATCTGTTTATCGCCAGTTACCGTTTTCATAAACCGGTCACCGACCTGTATCAGGCGACCATACCGTTTATGGTTATCCTGATTGTAGCGGTTCTGATCATTACCTACTGGCCAGAGTTGACCATGTATCTGGTGAACAATAAACACCAGTGAGGACATGGGTTTTTAAATATTTTATTGGCATATAATGTTTTACTGTAGATTTTTAAATAGGTAAAACGGAGGTATGTAATGGATATTTCAAAAAAACATTTTAGTGATTTCTTTGTTGCCAGTCTGGTTACAGTATTTGTAATTCTTGCTGTGGTTTCAGTTGCGGTTATTGCATGGGTGGCGTTGGCTGGTTGATCTTCCTCATCCCCACGCTTGCATGGGAATGCTAATTTATGATTGCTGAGAGCAGTTTTACTGAGCAGTTTACACGTTAGAAAACAAAAAAAGCCTGCCTAATCTGTTTGGTCTGATCTAAGCAGTTCATGCATCACTGAATTTTATGGCACGTAGCAGGTCAAAAAATCACACCAAAATTGTCATTCCCGCCTACGCGGGAATGACAGTAAAGAAATTACGCCTTCCCCTCCAACTGCCGAACAACTCCCTCATTCTCCAACGTAGAAATATCCTGCGTAATCTCCTCACCTCGAGCAATATTCCTGAGCAATCTTCGCATAATTTTTCCTGATCTTGTCTTCGGCAGGCCATCGGCAAACCGAATATCATCCGGCTTGGCTATCGCGCCAATCTGTTCACCCACCCAGGCGCGTAGTTCCTGAACCATTTTTTCGGCTTCTTCTCCGACCGGGCGTTCGCCCTGGCAGATGACGAATGCAACGATTGCTTCGCCTTTGACTTCGTGCGGGCGACTGACCACCGCCGCTTCAACAACACGCTCGTGGGCAACCAGTGATGATTCAACTTCCATGGTACCCAGACGATGGCCGGAAATATTTACCACGTCATCGATGCGTCCCATGATCCAGAAATAACCGTCTTCGTCTTTTCTGGCGCTGTCACCGGCGAGATAGTATTTGCCGTCGAATTTGGGGAAGTAGGTGTCGATGTAACGCTGGTCGTCGCCCCAGACGGTTTGTAGCATTGACGGGAAAGGTTTTTTGATGACCAGATAGCCGCCCTTGTTGGCTTCGGTGATGGATTCGCCGTCCTCGTTGACTACGTCGGCTTCGATGCCGGGCAGGGCGATGGTGCAGGAGCCGGGTTTGGTGCTGACCGCACCGGGTATGGGTGCAATCATGTTGGCACCGGTTTCGGTCTGCCACCAGGTATCGACAATCGGGCAGCGTTCTTTGCCGATGACTTTGTGGTACCACATCCAGGCTTCCGGGTTGATTGGCTCGCCGACGGTGCCGAGCAGGCGGATGGAGGACAGATCGTACTTGTTCGGAAATTTATCACCGAATTTCATCAGGGCGCGTATCGCGGTGGGTGCGGTGTAGAACACGCTGACTTTGAGCTGTTCGCAGATTTTCCAGAAACGACCGGCGTCGGGCACGACCGGTGCGCCTTCGTAAATGACCACGGTGGAACCGGCGGCCAGCGGGCCAAAGGCGACGTAGGTGTGGCCGGTGATCCAGCCGACATCAGCGGTGCACCAGAAGATGTCCTTGTCGTTTAAATCGAATACCCACAGATTGGTCAGGATTGCGTTGAGCAGATAACCGGCGGTAGAGTGCTGGATGCCTTTGGGCTTGCCGGTGGAGCCGGAGGTGTAGAGCAAAAACAGTGGGTGGGTTGAATTCACCCATTCCGGTTCACATTCAGTGCTCTGGCCTTCGATGATGTCGTGCCACCAGTGGTCACGGCCATCCTGCATGTTGATGTCGTGGCCGGTGCGTTTCAGCACGATGACGTTCTCAATGGTGCTGCCGGGTTTTGCCAGTGACTTGTCGGCGGCTTCTTTGAGTTCGACGATCTTGCCGCCACGGTGACCGCCATCGGCGGTGATCAACATGACCGCGCCGGCATCGTCGATGCGGTCGCGCAGTGAGTCGGCGGAGAAACCACCGAAAACTACGGAGTGGATTGCACCGATGCGGGCGCAGGCCTGCATCGCAATTACGGCTTCGGCGGTCATCGGCATATAGATGACTACGCGGTCGCCTTTTTTGATGCCACGGGCTTTCAGGCCGTTGGCAAACTGGCAGACCTCATCGTGTAACTGCTGGTAGGAAATATGGCGGGTATCGCCCTGTTCACCTTCAAAAATAATCGCGGTCTTGTCGGCCTGTGTGGCCAGGTGTTTGTCGATGCAGTTGTAGGAAAGATTCAGCTCGCCATCGCTAAACCATTGATAATGCGGCGCATTGCTGTCATCGAGTACCGTAGTAAAAGGTTTGTGCCAGTCGATATTCTGTTTTGCCTGATAAGCCCAGAAGCCTTCATAATCCGCTTCTGCGTGTTTGTGCAGGGCTTCAAAATCAGCCGGTTTGATGCGGGCATTGGCGACGAATTCTTCACTGGGTGGAAACAGGCGGTTTTCGATGAGAACTGAACTGATATCGTTGCTGGACACGGTATTTTCCTTTGTGTTTTATTTTGAACGGCTTTTGATAATACACAGGCACAGGCACACCCTGCAAGCCTGTTTTTAGTTTTGTGTGATAACTTTATTTTGCACGGGAATAGACCGGGTATCCCAGTTTTCAATCGCCCATTGCCAGAGCGTATTTAGGTCATCTTTAGCGAGTTCTGCAGGTGGTTGCTGGTCAAGTAGAGTGAGGGCGGCATGTAAGTGTTGCACCGGTTGAGACAGATCCAGCGCCGCCGCTCCGGTCGATTTACCCAGTTTCTGGCCGTGTTTATCGATCAGCAGCGGCAGGTGCAGGTAATCCGGTTGTACGTAGCCCAGCTGCTGTTGCAGGTAGATTTGCCGTGGTGTGGAATCGAGCAGGTCAACACCGCGCACGACTTCGGTGATGCCCTGTTCGGCATCATCGACCACCACGGCGAGCTGGTAGGCGAACAGGCCATCTTTGCGCTTGATGACAAAGTCGCCGCATTCCCTGTCCAGATTTTGCCGGTATGGACCAATCACGGCATCATCAAAATTGATCGGCCTGTCTTCTACGCGCAGACGTAGGGCGTATTCCTCCCTGAGTGGTAAATGACGATGGCGACAGTGACCTGCATATACGGTTTCATTTGCCAGTTGTTTGCGTGAACAGGTGCAGGGGTAGATCAGGTCTTTTTCTGACAGTATCGCCAGTGCGGCTTTATATAGCTCGGTACGTTGCGACTGGTAAACTTCGCCACCATCCCACTCAAAGCCAAACGCTTCCAGCGCCCTGAGCAGGGCATCAGCCGCACCTGGCACACGGCGGGTGGTATCGACATCCTCGATGCGCATCAGCCATTCACCCTGCTGGCTTCTGGCCTGCAGGTAACTGCCGGTGGCGGCGAGCAGCGTGCCGAGGTGTAGTTCACCGGTGGGTGAGGGGGCAAAGCGGCCGCGGTAGCTTGGTTTGGTCATAGGCGGTTATTATGCCGCATAAAAAAAGCCGAAGCATGAGCCTCGGCTTTTTAACAGAAACGCAGAAGGCCTATTTGCCTTTGATCTGTTTCTCCTTGATTTCGTCCAGGCTCTTGCAGTCGATACACTGTGTCGCGGTAGGGCGAGCTTCAAGGCGTTTCAGGCCGATTTCAACACCGCAGGTGTCGCAGTAGCCGTACTCACCGCTGCTGATCAGGTCGAGTGTGTCGTCGATCTTCTTGATTAACTTACGTTCACGGTCTCGGGTACGCAGTTCCAGGCTGAACTCTTCTTCCTGGGTCGCACGGTCAGCGGGATCAGGGAAATTGGCGGCCTCGTCTTTCATGTGATCAACGGTACGATCCACTTCCTGCATGAGGTCTGTTTTCCATGCTTCCAGCATTTCCGTGAAGTGTGCCGCCTGTCCTTCACTCATATATTCTTCGCCTTTTTTAGCCTTGTATGGCGTAAAAGTGTGTTCTTTCAAAGGTGCTTGTTGACCCATTAATGACTCCAATTATCATTTGAATAAAACTGAGCGCGACTATTTATCATAGAAAAGCCTCTTAGTGCAACAAAAATCGTCAATATCAGAAAAAGCTTAAGTTGTGATTTTTTTGACCTGGCTGACAATTTTTCCTTTGTACAGAAGGGTTTGCAGTTCATCACCCACCAAAACCTGGTTGCTGTGCGTAATGGCCTGGCCTTTGGCGTTGCTGGTGATTGAATAGCCGCGCTCCAGTGTCTGTAACGGGCTGATGGCGTTCAGGGTACGGGCGTTGTTCTGTAGCCGGGATTTGTGTTGTTCCAGCATCTGTTGAATATGGTAGTGCAGGTTCTGGCCCAGCATTTGCAGGCGGTGCTGATACCGGCTGACAGCCCGTTCCGGTGAGCGCGCCTGCAAACGTGCGCTGACCTGCTGGAATCGATTTTGTTGCTGTTGCAGGCGGTAACGCCAGGCGTAGCTTAAACGCTGTTCCAGGTCATCCATTCGCTGGCTCAGGCGTTGAACCACAGCGACCGGGTGCTGTTGTGACAGGCGCTTGTCCAGCCAGGCCAGGGTTTCAGTCTGGCGCTGAATCTTCTCGGTGATCAGCTGTTGCAGGCGATGCTGGTGCCATTCCAGTGATTGCAGCCATGCGCCCTGGTCGGGGGTGACGGTTTCTGCTGCTGCCGTTGGTGTGGCAGCGCGGACATCGGCGACAAAATCGGCGATGGTGATATCGACTTCATGGCCGATACCACTGACCACGGGGATGGGACAGTCATAAATGGCATGTGCCACAGTCTCTTCATTGAAAGCCCACAGGTCTTCGAGTGAGCCGCCACCGCGCACCAGCAGCAGTACATCGCACTCGGCCTGTTCCTCAGCCAGTTCCAGTGCCCGGCAGATGGCGGGTGCCGCTGTTTCGCCCTGCACCGGCACGGAATACAGCCTGACCGGAATGGACGGAAAGCGGCGCTCGATGACGCTGAGCACGTCATGAATCGCGGCGCCGGTGTTGGAGGTGATCACGCCGATGGTTTCGGGCAGCTCGGGGATTTCCTGTTTGATGTCCTCGTCGAACAGGCCTTCGGCGGCGAGTTTGTCTTTCAGAGCTTCAAATTTGCGTTGCAGCACACCGTCACCGGCCTGTTCCATGCGATCAACAATCAGCTGGTAGTCGCCGCGTGGTTGATACAGGCTGACTTTGCCGCGAACCTGTATCTGCATGCCATTCTCCGGCCTGAAGTTCAGTGCCTGGTTCCGGCTTTTGAACATGGCGCAGCGCACCTGCGCCTGTGCATCTTTCAGGCTGAAATAAATATGGCCTGAAGCGGGTTGCGCCAGGTTGGAAATTTCTCCTTCGACCCAGATCCAGGAAAAATTCTGTTCGAGCACGCTGGCTGCCGAGCGGTTGAGCTCGGTGACAGAATAGATGGTTTTACTGGAAGCGGTATTTTTCTGCATGATGGGCTGGAATTATATCGTAAAGTGGCCTGTCTCAGGTGTATAAGCCTGTTGTCCACCCAACCCCCATTTGATAGCAATGTTTTCGTTATGCAGGGCTTACGATAAACGGCCAGAAGCCGTATAATAGCGGGCTTTTACAAGATCACTACAGTTTATAGGAACCGCTATGCGAATAATCGAGGAAGCCCTCACTTTTGACGACGTTTTACTGGTTCCCGCGCATTCGGCTGTGATGCCAAAAGATGTCAGCCTGAACACCAAGGTTACCCGCGATATTGAATTAAAAATCCCGTTGTTATCTGCTGCAATGGACACGGTCACCGAAGCCCGTCTGTCGATTGCGCTGGCGCAGGAAGGTGGTCTCGGCATCATCCACAAAAATATGACGGCCGAGGAGCAGGCAGCTGAAGTCAACCGGGTTAAAAAATATGAAAGTGGTGTGATTACTGACCCGGTTAAAGTGACTCCTGATACCAGCGTTAGTGAAGTCATTGAATTACGTGAGCGTTACAAAATTTCAGGCGTGCCTGTGATGCAGGGTGATGACCTGGTTGGTCTGGTGACCAGTCGTGATGTTCGCTTTGAAACCAATTTAGATCAGCCGGTTTCAGCCGTAATGACGCCAAAAGAAAAACTGGTCACCGTTAAGGAAGGTGCGCCCAAAGAAGAAGTACTGGCTCTGCTGCACAAACACCGCATCGAACGTGTGCTGGTGGTGAATGATGATTTCAAACTACGCGGTATGATTACGGTTAAGGATATTCAGAAGTCCACTGATTACCCCAACGCCTGCAAAGATAATGAAGGGCGGTTGCGAGTTGGTGCTGCAGTTGGCACCGGTGAAGGCACAGAAGAACGCGTTGAGCTGCTGGTAAAGGCGGGTGTTGATGTCATCGTGGTTGATACCGCACACGGCCACTCACAGGCTGTGCTCGACCGGGTGAGCTGGGTTAAGAAAAATTTTGACGTACAGGTGATTGGCGGCAATATCGCCACCGGTGAAGCAGCCACAGCTTTGGTTGAAGCAGGTGCAGATGGTGTCAAAGTGGGTATTGGCCCCGGTTCAATATGTACGACACGTATTGTGGCCGGCGTGGGCGTGCCACAGATTACAGCAATCAAAAATGTTGCAGCTGCACTACAGGGCACCGGTGTTCCTCTGATTGCTGATGGTGGTATCCGTTTCTCCGGTGATATGTCCAAAGCGATTGCTGCCGGCGGTTATTGCATCATGGTTGGCGGCATGCTGGCCGGTACCGAAGAAGCGCCGGGTGAAGTGATTCTGTATCAGGGGCGTTCATACAAGGCATACCGCGGTATGGGTTCTATTGGCGCGATGAAGAAAGGCTCCAGTGATCGTTACTTTCAGGACAGTTCCGAAGGCAGTGAGAAGCTGGTGCCTGAAGGTATAGAAGGCCGCGTTGCTTATAAAGGTCCGCTGAGCACTATCGTTCATCAAATGATTGGTGGCCTGCGCTCCAGTATGGGTTATGTGGGTTGTGCTTCGATTGATGAGATGCGTACCAGGCCTGCATTTGTACGTATTTCCGGTGCAGGTATGTCCGAGTCGCACGTGCATGATGTGACCATTACCAAAGAAGCACCAAATTACCGTTCTTCATAAACAGGCGGAACATAAATACGCAAAGGCGCAGAGAACACAAATTGATTTGTCCTTCTTTGCGCCTTTTTTAATTTTCAGTTTTTATTTTAAAGAAAAAAATTATGCAAGACATTCATTCCGACCGGATACTTATTCTTGATTTTGGTTCGCAGTACACGCAGTTAATCGCACGACGGGTGCGTGAAGCCGGGGTTTATTGCGAGATCCACCACACCGGTATTAATGACCAGGATATACAAGATTTCAAACCCAGCGGCATTATTATTTCTGGCGGCCCGGAGTCGGTGACCGCAGAAGATACACTGGTCGCACCCGACCTGGTTTTTAATCTGGGTGTGCCGGTGCTCGGCATCTGTTACGGCATGCAAACTATGGCAGCGCAGCTGGGCGGTAAAGTGGTTTCGTCTAGCCATCGTGAATTTGGATTTGCGCAGGTGCGTGCACGTCACCACAGCAAGCTGCTCAAAGATATTGAAGATCATGTTAATGATGAAGGTCAGGCGTTCCTCGATGTCTGGATGTCGCACGGTGACAAGGTGGAAGAACTACCGGAAGGTTTTGTCTGTATCGCCAGCACCGACAATGCACCACTGGCCGGTATGGCCGATGAAGCGCGTGGTTTTTATGGCCTGCAGTTCCACCCTGAGGTAACACATACCAAACAGGGCCAGCGCATGATCGAACGGTTTGTGCACGACATCTGTGGCTGTGCAGCGATGTGGACACCGGGTAATATCATTGAAGATAACATCGAACGTATCCGCGAACAGGTGGGTAGTGATGAAGTGGTGCTTGGCCTGTCGGGCGGTGTTGATTCATCGGTGGTTGCGGCGATGTTGCATCAGGCGATTGGTGATCAGCTAACCTGTGTGTTTGTCGATAACGGCCTGCTGCGCCATAAAGAAGGCGATCATGTCATGGCGCTGTTTGCCGAGAACATGGGCGTCAAGGTTATCCGTGTTGATGCAGAGCAGCGCTTTCTTGATGAGCTGAAAGGTGTTGATGATCCGGAGCAGAAACGCAAAATTATCGGCCGCGTGTTTGTTGAAATTTTTGAAGAAGAATCCAATAAATTAACTTCGGCAAACTGGCTGGCGCAGGGTACGATTTATCCTGATGTGATTGAATCTGCCGGCAGCAAAAATTCACACCTGATCAAGTCGCACCACAACGTTGGCGGCCTACCCGAAGGCATGCGCCTGCAACTAGTGGAGCCTTTGCGTGAGCTGTTCAAAGACGAAGTACGCAAGATTGGTGTTGAGCTGGGTCTGCCGTCTGAAATGGTTTACCGTCATCCATTCCCCGGGCCGGGTCTGGGCGTGCGCATACTTGGTGAAGTTAAAAAAGAATATGCTGACCTGTTACGCCTGGCCGATGATATTTTTATTCAGGAGCTTTATAAAAATGATCTGTACGACAAAGTGAGTCAGGCATTTACCGTATTTATCCCGGTCAAGTCAGTCGGTGTGATGGGTGATGGCCGTCGTTATGATTATGTGGTGGCATTACGCGCTGTTGAAACTATTGACTTCATGACCGCACGCTGGGCACACCTGCCGTATGATTTTCTTGGCCATGTTTCCACACGTATCATCAACGAAGTGGATGGGATATCTCGGGTGACTTATGATATTTCAGGCAAGCCACCAGCGACGATTGAATGGGAATAATAAAAAATAGCACTTTAATTAGTGTAATTTTTTTAGATTGCAAACTTCTTTGACATCGGATAACAGCAGGCTTTTACAATAAGGTTTTTGCTCGACTTTTTTTACGTTGTTATACAAACGACTTTTATTAATTATATCTAGTTGATTCCTTACTGAAATTAAGATAACTGGTATTTCTGATGTTTTTTGATTAGAGGATAAAATTTTACTCATTTCAATTCCATCAATTTCTTCCATTTCAACATCGCTGATTATCAGGTCGACATGATTGTTTTTGATAAAATTCAAGCAATCTTGTGCGCTTACGACTGTTTTTGTTATGTAGTCGCTTTCGTTTTTCAGAAAGCCCTGAATTATGGCTCTTGATATCGCGTCATCATCAACGATTAGAATTGATTTTTTAGGCATTCTTAATTCCTTTTAAATAAAGAAAACTTTACAGTAGATAATATCTACTTAAATAAAGTATAGTCTTTATTTTATTTTTTATATCAATACTTAATTTTGGGTTTTACTGTGAATAATGAGCACTGGATGCGCCATGCATTAGAATTAGCAAAAAAAGCTGAATCATTAGGAGAGGTGCCTGTCGGTGCAGTCATTGTTAAAGATGATAAATTAATAGCTGAAGGTTGGAACCAGCCTATCTTTTCGCATGACGCGACCGCGCATGCAGAGATTATGGCTTTACGCGCAGCAGGCGAGGCGCTAAATAATTATCGTATTGTTGATGCGGATATTTTTGTTACCCTGGAGCCCTGTTCAATGTGTGTAGGTGCTTTAATTCACGCACGTATCAACCGGGTAGTGTTTGCCGCCAGTGAACCAAGAACGGGTGCCTTAGGCGGTGCTTTTAATTTGCTTGAGTCTAATGAGCATAATCATATTTTTAAAGTCGAGTCGGGCGTGCTGGCAGAAGAAAGCCGTGAGCTGATTCAGGCATTTTTTAAAAGTCGACGTAAATAATTGTCTGGTTAATTTTTTATCGAGTCTGCTGTTCGAGGTCATCCAGCATTTTTTTAAAACTGTTGACGCGTTGTTGTGAAAGTTCGCCTTTGTTCAGGGCTTCGGTGATGGCGCAACCCGGTTCAGTGGTGTGGCTGCAGTTACTGAATTTGCAATAACCCTGATAAGGCTTTAGTTCGATAAAGCCATTAACGATGTCTTCCTTGTCACGGTTCCGGGGGGTAAAGTCACGTACCCCGGGCGAGTCGATCAGATTGCCGCCATCGGGAAGGTGATAAAGAGAAGATACCGTTGTTGTGTGTTTGCCTTCTTTGGAGGCGGTGGAAATTTCCCCAATGCGTATATCAGTATCGGGTAATAGCATTTTAACTAATGAAGATTTTCCAACGCCCGACAGGCCCACCAGAATGCTGGTCGTGTTCTGTAGTGCTGCTTTTAATTCTTCAAGCCCGATATGCTCTTTTATGCTGGTTTCGATCAGGTGATAACCGATATTGCTGTAGGTCTCCTTGATGGCTTCAATCGATGCCCTGTTACTGTCGTTGAGCAGGTCAATTTTATTGATGATGATGAGTGCTTCTGCCGGTAAGTTTTCAGCGGCGGTAAGGTAACGGTCGATCAAATAATTATTGGGTTCGGGTTCAACGGAGCAGACAATAACCAGTTGCCCGATATTTGCCGCGACTGCTTTGGCCAGACCGGCAAAGCCGGTTTTTTCCAGCAGGTTTTTTCTTTTATTGACAGCAACGACAACGCCATGGTTCTTTTGATCAAGTTGAATGGCGACGTTATCACCACAGGCAATGTCGCCCAGGTTCTGTCTTAGCTTACAGGCGTACTGTTTTTTATCATCTGTTTCGACAATGAGTTTTTTGCCGTGATGGCTGACCACCAGCCCGTTGAAGATATGGTTGTCAGCTGACTTATCAGCAGTGCCCTTAAGTTTACTCAGGCTGTTTTTATTAGAGGCAATGCGGCGTTTTTGTTGATCGGTAAGACGACGTTTTGCCATAGTGCTTTATAACAGGCCGGAATTAAAACTTATAATATTTTTTGTTGAGAAAATGTGCGACTGCTTCGGTGTCTTCATCAAACCAGGCAACGCCAGTATTTTCCTTGCAGCGTTCCACCTGCTTGCTCAGTGCTTCCATTGATTTTATGAAACGATTTTCCCGGGTATAAACTTCATCGCCATGACATTTGGTGCAATGTGTTTGATGGGCTTCTTTGCCTTCGTTGTATAACTCGTCATCATTTTCAGCCTGGGCAATAGAACTAAAGGCGAGCAGTGTTATAAGCAAAAATAGTTTTTTCATAATAATTTCCTCAAGCGTCTTTTATGCCTGTGAGTTTAAGTGGGCAATTCTAACAGGTGCCGGTGGATGCGAATCATAGAAAGCCGAATATACCGGGTCGGGTGTTAATGTGCTGGCATTTTC
>JAPHSZ010000126.1 GCA_026196545.1 Gammaproteobacteria bacterium | reverse complement strand
TATCCAGCCAATAAGATTGATGATTGCGATTTTAAGGATGAAGAGCGCCGACATATTGCCGGCCTGATGCGGGTTAACCATTCAGGTGAAGTCTCGGCACAGGCGCTGTATCAGGGCCAGGCCATCACCGCTCGCAAAAATGAAGTACGTGAAAAACTGGAGCAGGCCGCGATGGAAGAAAATGACCACCTCGCCTGGACCAAAACCCGTCTTCAGGAACTGGGCGACCGCACCAGTTACCTGAACCCCATCTGGTATGCCGGCTCTCTAGCGATTGGTGCCTGTGCAGGCATCATTGGCGATAAATGGAACCTGGGCTTTCTCGCCGAAACCGAACATCAGGTGGTCGAACATCTGGATGAACATTTGAAACAGCTGCCCAAATGCGATCAGCGCAGCCGCGCGATTCTTGAACAGATGAAAATAGACGAAGCCAAACACGCTACCACGGCGCTCGAACATGGCGGCGCTGAGCTACCCGAACCGATTAAAGACCTGATGAGTTTAATGTCAAAAGTGATGACCACAACTACTTATCGACTTTAAACACGTCTAGTCAAACATTTTCTCTCGAACCGCCTGCCAGACCGACTGCCCCATTGCCTGCTGTATAACCAACGGCAGTGCAATAGAACCTTGTGACAATAGCTGGTTATGAAACTCCAGCAAACTGAAATCGGCCTGCTGTTTCACGGCATCACGTGCCTGAAGGATCATTTCACGCCCCACCGCGTAACACAACGGCGTAGTGGCTGAGCAGCTATACCAGTTAACTTCGGCCTGCGCCTGTTCACAACTAAAACCCAGCTCTGCCATCATCAGCTCAACTGCATCTTCAATACTCAGTTGAGCCGTCTGCAATTTCACATCGATAATAATGCGCAGGGCACGCCAGGCACGGTCACGTAACATCATGAAACGATGTTCATCCTTATTTAAATATCCCTGTTCAATCGCCAGTTCCTCACAATATAGCGCCCAGCCTTCGTACATGGAGGCCGAGGCATTGAGCAATCTCGTGTAATTGGGCTTGCTCAGGTTTTCAGTGACAAATTGCAAATGATGACCGGGGAAGGCCTCATGCGCACAGGTCAGATCAATACTATAATTATTATGCCCGGCCAGCGCCGCTTCATCACTACTGGTGGTCACATAGTACAAACCCAGCTGCTCTGAGTCACTCGACTGGGGCGGCTCGTAAGCCGCAAAAGGAATCATATGACATAAAAATTCAGGCGTAGCCTGCACTTTCAGCAACTGCTTCTCAGGCATGGTTACCAGCCCTGATTTCGCCCACCAGTCATAGGCAGCTTTCATACGCTGACGATAACTATCCAGTAATTGTTCGGCCTTGGGGTGCTGTTTATGGATATCGGCCAGCAATGCCTCAACATCCTCATTTCCCCGCATGGCCCTGGTCTGTTCCAGCAGAGCCTGCCGAGTCTCTTTGTATGATTTTTCACCAAAGGCCAGCACCGCATCGGCCGTGGTTTCCATAAAATGCTTTTCATTCAGCAGGCGATTGAAACGGTGTTCACCACAGGCAAAGTCACCGTTCGCTTTGGGCGCAATTTCTACTTCAAGAAATTTTGCAAAATCTTCCAGCGCATGTGCGGCCTCTTCAAACAGTGGCTGCAATCGCGCAGGGTTCTCAAACTTTTTCGTAATTAATGGGTGACGCGCCAGATCACGAATAAAGTCAACACTGGAACGGCATTCATCCACCGCTGCACCTAGCCATACCGGCACCACCTGCTCAGGATACTGAGAGAGCTGTGTTTTGGCACCACGCAGGTATTCAGGGATTTTTTGCATCCGGTGCTTAACCGCTTTATGCACTCCTTCAACCGGGTAGATCAGCAGCTGGTAAATTGCATTTACAGGAACGTATTGTGCAGGATCATGAAAACGCCAGTCACGTTCTTCAAGCTCATGCAGCTCAATTTCTGCCGCTGCCCTGAGTATTTTGTAATCCACCCGGCCGGCATCGGTCAATGAATCGATGCTCATTTCATCAAGCGCAGAAATTAGCTTCTGGTTGAGCGCAATCAGGGCACCGATATCATCATCCGCATAACTGCGTAGTTCACCGGCATGCTCATTGACCCCAACTGCCACCGCCTGTTCAGGATGAAAACGAAACCACGCACTGTAGTATTGTTGCTGTAGCGCCACAAACGCCTGTTCTTCTAATTCCGACACTTAATACTCCCTTATTCTATTCTTCAACTATTTCGAAATCGTGCGTTATTTCTACACTCGTCGCCAACATGATCGAAACGGAGCAATATTTTTCTGCGGTCATGGCAATGGCACGCTCTACTTTTTTGGCATCCAGATTTTTACCTTTAATGATGTAATGAGCGTGTATTTTTGTAAAAACTTTGGGAATCTCTGTGGCACGCTCAGCTTCCAGCTCGACATGACAATCCACAAAATCCTGCCGACCACGTTTAAGAATATGCACCACGTCGAAAGCAGTACAACCACCCATACCTAACAGCACCATTTCCATGGGCCGCACACCCAAATTTCGCCCACCATCATCCGGTGGTCCATCCATCACCACTGAATGCCCACTACCGGCCTCGCCGACAAAAGACATGTGATCCAACCATTTAACCGTTGCTTTCATTAACTCACTCTCTAAAAAATAAAAAATTTATATCGCTATGCTATACACTTACTTTATATATGACCATTTGCGCATAAGAATTGATCATAACGAAAATAACAATTACTCACAGGCAACATCTATGGGCATTATCCGGAACATCCCCACACCCAATCCATCGCTGGAAAAACTTCTCAGCCATGCGCACAATAAAAAGCATTCGGCCAAGCGGGTCATTATATACGAGGGAGATGACTCGGAAAGCCTGTACTATATCATTGAGGGCTCGGTAAGCGTACAGGCCGAAAGCGAATCCGGCGAAGAAATTATACTTGCCCACCTCAATGCCGGTGATTTTTTTGGTGAGGCCGGGCTGTTTGACCTGAGCGATGACGATGCCAAACGATCGGCCTGGGTGCATGCCCGTACCGATTGCCTGATTGCTGAAATCAGCTACCAGCAGTTCAGGAAAATTGTCGCCGAAGACCCAAGCGTAATGTTTTTGCTCACTGGCCAGTTATTCACACGACTGAGAAAAACCAGCCTGAAAGTTCGTGACCTGATTTTTCTGGACGTTAAGGGCCGGATTGCCCATTGCCTGCTCGAACTCAGCAAGGAGCCCGATGCGATGACCCACCCGGAGGGCATGCAGATCAAAAGCACCCGTCAGGACCTGGCCAAGATGGTCGGCTGCTCACGCGAAATGGCGGGGCGGGTATTAAAAGAACTGGAAGACGACAACCTGATCAGTGCGCACGGCAAGACCATCGTTGTCTTTGGTACTCGCTAGGTAAATAATTCAGCCAGTTTTTCGCCGGGGTCATCTGCCCGCATAAAGGCCTCGCCGACCAGGAAGGTGTGAATATTGTGATCGCGCATCAGCTTGACATCATCTTTTGTATGAATACCGCTTTCGGTCACCAGGATGCGGTCGGCCGGTACCATATCGAGCATCGATAACGAAGTCTGCAGGCTGGTTTCAAAGGTGTGCAGGCTGCGATTATTAATGCCAATCAGTTTCGCATCGGTAGCCAGCGCCCTTTCCATTTCCTGCTGGTCGTGTACCTCCATCAGCACATCCATTTCCAGTTCGTGCGCCAGCGCCAGCAATTCTTTTAATCTGTCATCATCCAGCGCCGCAACGATCAGCAGGATGCAATCGGCATTGATCATGCGCGCTTCATAAACCTGGTACGGGTCGATGATAAAGTCCTTGCGAATGACCGGCAGCTTGCAGGATGAGCGCGCCTGCTTCAGGTAATTCTCGCTGCCCTGAAAAAAATCAGCATCGGTCAGCACCGACAAACAGGCGGCACCATTGGCTTCATAGGTTTTGGCAATCTCAGCGGGATTAAAATCCTCGCGCAGCACACCCTTGCTGGGCGAGGCCTTTTTGATTTCGGCAATCACCGCCGGTTTTTTCCCGGCCAGTTTGTTTTCGATGGCTGCAATAAAACCGCGTACCGGGCTCGCCTGCTCAGCGTATTTGATTAGGTCATCCAGTGCCAGGCCGGCTGAACGCTCGGCGACTTCTTCATGCTTACGTAGAAGGATTTTTTTCAGGATATCGGGGGTATCACTCATAGTTAAGCCGTGGTCTTTGCAACCAGCTCCTGTAGTTTTTCTGCGGCCTTGCCTGCGGCGATCACCTCTGCTGCACACTCAACCCCTTCGGCCAGTGAAGCTGCCAGGCCGGCGACATAAATAGCTGCGCCCGCATTCAGGCAAACGATGTCTTTGGCCGGGCCCGCCTGATTAGCAAACACTGCCTTGATGATGTTCAGGCTATCTTCAGCATCAGCCGCTTTAATGGTTGAAAGCTCGGCGCGCTGCATGCCGAAATCTTCCGGCTGAATGGTGTAGCTTTTGACTTCGCCATCTTTCAGTTCGGCAACCAGCGTTGGCGCACCGATGCTGATTTCATCGAGACCATCTTCGGCGTTGACCACCAGCACATGCTCACTACCGAGCCGTTTCAGCACTTCTGCCAGAGGCACCACCCAGTCCTTGCTGAACACACCCAGTACCTGATTCGGTGCACCTGCCGGATTGGTCAGCGGCCCGAGTACATTAAAAATGGTGCGTACCGCCATTTCCTTGCGCGGGCCAATGGCATGCTTCATCGCACTGTGATGCATCGGCGCAAACATGAAGCCGACACCAATCTCATTGACACAGGCAGCGACCTGCTCGGGTGACAGCTCAAGGTTGACGCCGGCGGCTTCGAGCACATCGGCACTGCCCGATTTGCTGGTAATCGAACGGTTGCCGTGCTTGGCCACACGCGCACCGGCGGCAGCGACCACAAAGGCACTGGCGGTAGAGATATTGAAACTGCCGGAGGAATCACCGCCGGTGCCGCAGGTATCGACCAGATGGTCTTTGTTAACGTCAACTTTGGTCGATAGCTCACGCATTACCGATGCCGCCGCTGCGACTTCATCGACGCTCTCGCCTTTCATGCGCAGGCCAACCAGAAAACCACCAATCTGCGCCGGCGTGGCTTCACCGGTCATAATGGTTCGCATCACCGTTGCCATATCCTCTGCGGATAAATCCTGTTTTTCTGTGACTGCTTTTATCGCGCCCTGCATATCCATAACAACACCTGTTTACAATGTCATATTCAAAAAATTCTGGAGGAGATCATGACCGTGCTCGGTCAGAATCGATTCCGGGTGAAACTGCACACCTTCCACGGCCAGCTCCTTATGCCGCACGCCCATGATTTCATCCATTTCACCATTTTCGGTTTCTGTCCAGGCGGTGACCTCAAGGCAATCCGGCAGGGACTCTTTCTCAATAACCAGTGAATGGTAACGTGTTGCGGTGTAGGGATTTTCCAGCCCTTTAAAAACATACTCACCCTTATGATGAATCAATGAAGCCTTGCCATGCATGATCTCCCGAGCATGCACAATCTTGCCGCCAAACACCTGGCCAATACTCTGGTGTCCCAGACATACACCCAGAATGGGCAGCTTACCGGCAAACTCTTTAATCGCAGCCATCGAGACACCAGCCTCATCCGGCGTACACGGGCCGGGGGAAATCATGATGCGCTCGGGTGAACGTTGTTTTATTTGATCTACCGTAATCTGATCGTTACGATGCACTTCCACATCCGCACCCAGCTCACCCAGATACTGCACCAGGTTGTAGGTAAAAGAATCATAATTGTCGATCATTAATAACATGCTTGAATCATACCTGTTTAACTGTGTTTAATCAGACCTGATTCGGCCAGCGATACCGCCCGAAAAATTGCACGCGCCTTGTTCATGGTTTCGGCCCATTCATTATCGGGCACTGAATCATAAACAATACCAGCACCTGCCTGTATCGAAAGCTGTTTATCCTTGATCACTGCGGTGCGAATCGCAATCGCAGTATCCATGTTTCCATTCCACGAGAGATAACCAACCGCACCAGAGTATACGCCACGCTTCACCGGTTCCATTTCATCGATAATTTGCATGGCGCGAATTTTGGGAGCGCCACTCACCGTACCTGCAGGAAAAGTCGCCCGCAAAACATCCATCGCATTCATGCCTGGTTTTAACTGGCCTGTAACATTCGAGACAATGTGCATCACGTGTGAATAACGCTCAACAATCATTTTATCGGTAAGCTGAACACTACCGATTTTACTGACACGACCTGCGTCGTTACGGCCAAGGTCAATCAACATTAAATGTTCGGCTAACTCTTTCGGATCAGCCAGTAACTCTGCTTCCAGAGCCCTGTCGTGGGCTTCATCTTTCCCACGAGGACGAGTACCTGCAATAGGACGAACGGTAACTTCGCCGTCTTCGAGGCGAAC
>JAPHSZ010000116.1 GCA_026196545.1 Gammaproteobacteria bacterium | reverse complement strand
GGCACAATCCCAGAGTTTTTGCCCACCATGCAAATAGACATCCAGGCGTCCGGCAGCTACCCAGCACCAGTCTATTACCGAAGAGCCCGAGTTACGATGCGAACCATAGGGCTGCTCTGTGATCAGACGCACGGCCAGCTCCTGGGGCAGGCGTTTCATTTCAATTTCAGCAATGATGCGGTTTGCCTGATGCGCACTGTTCTTCGCACTCAGCTTTTCGCCATTAAGGAAGGCACCTTCGCCTTTTCTTGCAGTGAACATTTCATCACGTGCCGGATCATAAATTAGCCCCACTACTGGTTCACGATTATCGATCAGCGCAATTGAAACCGCGAATAGCGGGATACCCGCTGCATAATTATTGGTGCCATCCAGCGGGTCGATGCACCAGTAGGCCTGGCCACTGTTAATGACTTTCTGCTGCACCTGCTCAGCCATTTCTTCGCCCAATAATGCAATCTGCGGCCAGGCCCGTTTAAGCTCAAAATCCAGCTTTTTTTGCATAGCCAGATCGGCACTGGTGATTACGCTGCCATCATCCTTATAAGTAAAATCCTGTTTCCCGAAACCCGGCAACAGTTCCTGTTTAGCTGCACCTATAACAATCTTTTGTAACTGCTCAAAGTCACTTTTTGTAAAATCTAATGCCATTTTGTTTTTCGCCCGTTACCAGGGTATATCACTGCCATCTATATCAATAAACCTGCCGCTATCCTCTGCCTTTAAATTGAGCAGGGTAGCAAACATCTGGCCTACACTTTCCCAGGTGCTAATTTCAGCATTGGGGCCACCCATATCTGTTTTTACCCAGCCGGGATGCAGGGCGACGCATTTTATGCCCCTGTCAGCTAGATCATGCGACATGCTCTTTACCACTGCATTCAATGCCGCCTTGCTGGAGCGATAGATATAACTGCCACCTGAAGTGTTATCATCCATGCTGCCCATTTTACTGCTCAAACAGGCGATAATTTTTTTCCCGCCCATGGAAAGCTGTTCAATAAAAAGCTCGGACATTTTCAGCGGCGCAATAGTGTTCACTTTTAAGGTCTCCACCCAGTCATTGGCATCTACCTGGCCAAAACTGTTTTTATCCGAACCATAAACACCGGCATTATTGATCAGCATGTCGATGGCTTCATGGCGAAGCTCATAGGCCAGCGCCTGCAGAGTTGCCAGCTCAGACATGTCCGCCAGATGCACGCTCACTCTACCGTTGGACAATTGCGCCATGGAAAGCAGCTTTTCCGCCTGCTGCGGATGGCGACAGCAGGCCAGCACATCCCAGCCCTGATCCATGCCATAACGCACCATTTCGAAACCGATGCCGCGACTGGCGCCAGTTATTAATATTTTCATTATTCTATTTACCCTGTTTACCTGAAAACACTTAACGAGTATTGCCTGAGGATGTATTGGAAACCTGGCGGAAAAAACAAGAGCTTTGCCGGCCTGCCACAAGCAAACCAGCAAAGCCCGGCATTTAATAAAACATCAACCTAAATTATAAAAACGATTCAGGTAGAACTGCTCATATTGGTCAGCAGGCAAAGCCTTGCTCCAGTAAAAACCCTGCGCATACTGACAGCCTACTCCCTTGAGCATATTGAGCTGACGTTCATTTTCGACACCCTCAGCCAGCAATTTCAATTTAAGCCCGCGAGTTAAACCCGCGATAGCGGTAACCACCGCGACATCCTGTTCATTTTCGGGCACACCTGCAACAAATTTTTCATCAATCTTAACTACATCAACAGGCAGATCTTTCAAATTAGTCAATGAAGCAAAACCAATACCAAAATCATCCACAGCAATTAAAACGCCCATTTCATGCAGCTTGTTTAAAATCTCTTCTATTTCTCCTTCGCTGCTAATCAGGGTTTTTTCAGTCACTTCGATGGTCAGTTCAGAACCTTCAATCTGATGTTCACCCATAGCCTGTGTGAACACAGCTAGCAGGTTCTTATCTTTAAACTGCCTTGCTGCAAGATTGATGGATACATTCTGGTTTTCCATGCCCGATTCCTTCCAGACACGTAGCTGATGACAAATCGTTTTCACCATCCATTCACTGATCGTTACAATCAAACCAGTTTCAATCGCTACCGGTAAAAAATCATCAGGATCAATGATGCCTTTCTCCGGATGCTGCCAGCGCAATAGCGCTTCTACACCCGCAATTTCATTATTATGAACATCAATGGTCGGCTGGTAGTGAATCACCAGCTCATTGTTTTCGATCGCATGACGAATGCTGTTTTCCAGGTCCAGGCGTTCCATCGCATTGACACTCATCTCTGACTTGTAAAACTGAAAACAACGCCGTCCCTGTTCCTTGGCACGGAACATGGCGGTATCGGCATTTTTCAACAGGGTACCCGCGTCTGCACCGTCTTCAGGGAACATCGCAATGCCCACGCTGGCACTGGTAAAGGTTTCCTGCTCATCCAGACGCACATTATGCTCCAGCACGGTAGTTAAATTGTCAGCAATTGAAATGGCATCATCTTCACCATCCACATTTTCGATAATGATGGCAAACTCATCGCCACCCAGTCGCGCCACGGTATCTGCACGGCGCAGTGATTTTGACAGCAAATCACCAACCGCCCTGATCAGCTTGTCACCGGCTTCATGGCCAAAGGAATCATTCACCAGTTTAAAATCATCGATATCGACCACCATCAGGGCGATAGTCTCCCTGTGTCGTTCAGCACGCACAATCGCCTGTTCCAGACGATCGGTAAATAACAGGCGGTTGGGCAATTGCGTCAGGCTGTCCTTGTACTCAAGGCGCTGCACCTTACGTTCAGCCACAATTCGTTGCACTATTGAGCGTACGCGGTGTTTGAGCACCGCCCACTTGATGGGTTTTGTGATGTAATCGATTGCCCCAACATCATAAGCACGCTCTACCGATTCATCATCATCCAGCCCGGTCAACATAATAACCGGTATATCTGCATAGCCCCTTTCCTTGAGTTGCTGGCAGGTAGCAAAGCCATCCAGGCCCGGCATCACCGCATCTAGCAGAACCAGCGCAGGATGTTGTTTTTCAACCGCCTTTATCGCATCCAGTCCATCCTCAGCTTCAATAATTTCATAATCTTCGGACTCCAGCACATGACGCACCATCAGGCGTATCGATGGGTCATCATCGGCCAGAACTACAATTGGCTTTTCTTCTTCTTTTTGTGTCTCTTCGAAAAGGGAAACGACATTGTTCATAAATACTGCTCCTATAATCTGCGCAACGACCAGAATAATGCAGACTAATAATTTGATCTAGCTAATAATTGTAGCTGTTTCAACCATCTCTGCATAGGAACAGGCAACAAATACTCACTTCTTCGACGCAACAGCAAATAAACACTATAATTTCAATTGGTTACATCTTAATTAATCCAGGCTTTTATCAACCAGTTCGAAGACATCGCGCGACAGCTGCGGCAGCTGCTTCAATCGATGCAGCTCCTGCTTCATATGCCTCTGGCGTTCATCGCTATGACGTTTCCAGCGCGTCAGCGGCGTGGTTAAACGTGAGGCAATCTGCGGATTCAGGTCATTGAGTTGCTCAATATAGCGCCCCAGCAGGCGATAACCTTCACCCGTTGGCACGTGGAAACAGATCGGGTTGGCGGAACAGAACGCCCCCAGCAGGGAGCGCACCCGGTTCGGGTTTTTCAGATCGAAATCACCATGCTCGAACAAAGCCTCAACACGCTGCAGGGTATCAGACTGCGGCGCAGTCGCCTGGATCATGAACCACTTGTCCATCACCAGCTGGTCGTGTTGCCACTGCTGGTAGAAATCGGCGATAACCCTGTCACGTGAACCACAACCATGGTGCACCAGTACACGGAAGGCGGCCAGCTGGTCGGTCATGTTGCTTGCCTGTTCGAACTGTTTTAAGCCCAGCTGTTCGCCCTGCACATTGCCGCTGGCAACCATGTATGACAGGGCGGTATTCTTCAAAGCACGCGCGCCCATTGAGGCCGGTGACAGGTCATATTCAACCGATTCACAGTGCTGGTAAACCGCCAGCCAGTCATCGAACAAATTAGCACCCAGCGTCTGCTCCATGTGTTTTTGCGAATGATGGATGGCATCGACATCAACCACGTCCATCATCTCGGAAATATAGGCCTGCGACGGCAGGGCCAGGGCACGCGCAGCCAGTGCCTGATCAATTGTTTTATCCTGCAGGGTTTTCTGGAATGCCGAAACGAAATAATCCGGCACTGACTGCTGCTCATCAGCAACCATGTTCAGGATAATACGCACCCCGAGTTGCTGGCCAGCATCCCAGCGGTTAAAGCCATCACTATCATTGGCAATACAGAATGCCAGCTCTTCATCGGAGCGATCGAACCTGATTTTCACCGGTGCGGAAAAATCCCTGAGTATTGAGAGTACCGGTTTCTCGGTGACGTTTTCAAAAATAAATTTCTGCCGATCTTCACTTAAACGAAGGATGTGTGACGTGTTTTTCTCACCGGCATATACGCTCTCCATATCAGAACCATCACCCGCCAGCAGGCCAACAGATACTGGAATATCAAATGCCTGTTTGGTCTCCTGATCCGGCGTCGCTGGTGTCGACTGCGTTAACTCCAGTTCATAACGCTGCGCGCTTTCATCATAGCTTTCCTTCACCATGATCTCAGGCGTACCCGCCTGTTTGTACCAGCGCCGGAACTGGGTCAGTTCAATATTATTAGCAGCCTCCATCGCACCGATGAAATCTTCAGTGGTGACCGCCTGGCCATCGTGGCGCTCAAAATACAGGTCCATGCCTTTGCGAAAACCTTCTGCACCGAGGATGGTATGAATCATGCGAATCACTTCCGCACCCTTGTTGTAGACCGTCTCGGTATAGATGTTATTAATTTCGAGATAGGCGTCCGG
>JAPHSZ010000165.1 GCA_026196545.1 Gammaproteobacteria bacterium | reverse complement strand
GTATCGAAACTTTTCTATCCGGCCCCGGTATGGCCAAAAATTTTGAAATGGATACCGGCCACGTTTTAACCAGCAGGCAAATTGTCGAGCAGGCCGAGCAGGGCGATGACGACTGCGAACAGGCGCTGCAAGGTTACGAGCGCAGAATGGCCAGGGGCCTGGCGCACGTGATCAATATTCTTGATCCCGATGTGATTGTGCTGGGTGGTGGCATGGGCAACATTCAACGCCTGTATCGTAATGTGCCCAAACTGTGGGGGGATTATGTTTTTTCTGATGCGGTGAGTACGAAATTACTGCCTCCGGAATTTGGTGATTCATCCGGCGTGCGTGGGGCGGCCTGGTTGTGGAATGAAAGAGTTTGATGGTGGTTTGGGGACAGAAATAATTTCTGTCCCCCAGTGCCAGGGGGTCAGAATTAAATTCTGACCCCGAGAAACAAAACCCCCACCTTCGCTTTCTTATTTTTTGGACAAGATCTAATCTCGATTAATTATCTTGTTTTTGTTGTGGGAATAGGGTAAAAACAGCATTCAAATCTAAAACAGCACAGGGTTATTGGGGAGGGTGCGGAGTTGGTTAAATCTATTTTTGAAGTTGTTTCTCTACAGTTGAAGGGTTTTGATCCCTTTAGAAAATGGTTTATAAGTGTACTTTCATGTTTGCTTATTCTCATATGCATCAGTACTGCTACAGCTGCAACATCACCCTTTGAAACCACAGCACTATATAGAGCTCAACATACTGGTTCAACTGCTATGCTTCCTCCCCCAGAATCATTTTGTGAATCGGAAAGTAGTGAAGCAATAATAGAATGTTTTGAATCAGCTAGAGCTGCTTCAACGGGTGTAACTGCCAAAGAATACCTTGGTGTTTCATATACTGGCGGGGGTACTTTTAAATTTACCTGGATTGATTTTGATGATAATGCACGCACAAATGGCAGTATCAGTTTTTTTGTAACTCGCCCATGTCCAGAGGGTTATGGGCATGATTATAGTCTTGGACTATATGCCTGCGTTCCATATGATAAAGAAGAATGTCCTACAGACGTATCTAACCCCATTTCAGTACTGTCTTGTGAGAAAAAAGAAACTGAAACAGACTTTCAAGGCAATGGCCTTTTCCCAATTGCATTTAAGCGTTATTACAACGGCAATAAAAACGCTACTGGTAATATGAGCACTAAATGGACTCATTCATACTCAAATACATTATCAGGCGACACCAATAACTGGATTAACTATGAATGGACGACAACTGGAGATGTAACCCATACCTATGATGATGTAATGGATCAGGTTTATGATGGCAATTCAGAGAGAAATCTCACAATGAAAAGACCAAATGGAAAACAGTACAATTTCACAAATAGTTTCGATACACCAACAGAGTGCCTTAACACATCGCTTTGGCAGGCCAGAGACCCCGGTAATGTTGGTCAACTGAAATCACAGGACCCATGTGACAAAAGTTCATTATTTGAATATACAGCAACTAACGGCAACATCGAAATATACGGCACCAACGGACAACTGTTAAGCATAACGAGCCCATCAGGCATAAAACAAACTCTCACATACGTTGGCGACAGGCTTTCCACAGTAACACACGACATGGGTGATACACTTTCCTTTGCTTATGATGTAAATGGTCGCCTGTCTGGTATAACAGCGGCAAATGGATATGACTGGGGGTATCGATACGATACTATTGGTAATCTGGAATACGTTGATAAACCAGATACAGTTTCTAAAAGATACCACTACGAAGACACAAACTTCCCGGCTGCATTAACAGGCATAACTGACGAAAGAGACATACGTTATTCTCACTTTGAATACGATACAGCGGGCAAAGCCATAGCGTCCTACCACGGCCCAGAAACTAGCGTGCTTACCGATAGAATAGATGGTGTTTCTATTCAGGCTAGCAGCACATACAGCATACTAACAAATAGTAACGGCGGCACCACTACTTATCGGTCTACAGACTATAGTGGTTACAAACTTTTATCCAGCGTAACAGGTGTCGGCTGCCCCACCTGCGGTCAAACGGGCATCAGCAAAACCTATGACCCCGACACACTTGACCTAACACAAACCAATGAAAACGGCCTGATCACCTCATACAGTAATTATGTTAACGGTCAGGCGCAAACAATCACCAAAGGCGTAGGCACGCCCGAAGCAGTTACCAAAACCTATACTTATAATAGTGACAATAAAATACTGACCGAAACCGAGCCATCAGTTCACACTGGCAGTAATAAAGTCACCAGTTACGTCTATGATGCTTTTGGCAACACCACATCAGAAACCATTACAGGTTTCCAGCCCGATGGCACAGCTGTATCACGAACCACCAGTTACACATATAACGGGCCACTCAATCAGTTAAGCGAAACCAACGGCCCAGGGGCTGGCGATGATGACATTACCAGCATCAGCTACTACGCCGATGATGTCGCCGAAGGTAACAACCGTGCCAAAATGAAATCAGTCACCGCACCACTTGGCATCGTCTTAACCGACAATATTCAGTGGAACGCCTCAGGCAAAATGGCCTCCTACAACAAGGCCAATAATTTGCAGGTCAGTTTTACTTATTACCCTGGTAATGACCGGCTCGAAACTGTCACTCAGACAGACCTCAATACCGGTGAAACTCACACTACCCATACAAGCTATCTCGCAACGGGCGAAACCAGTGCCACCACAGTCGGTTACGGCACAGCTGATGCTACCACCGTTTCATTTGAATACGATGATGCCCGTCGCCTGACCCGCATTTACGATGGCCTCGGCAACTACATGCAATATACGCTGGACACCGAAGGCAATACCATAAACGAATCCATCTATGATGCTACTGATACCCTACATAAAGCCCTGGCTCAGACCTTCGATGCCTACAGCCGGCTTGATATAGCCACACAGGCAAACGAATCCAAAGACAAAAACTTTGCCGCCGATGGCACACTCGATACTAGCGTCGATGGCAACGATGTCACCACCAATTACAGCTACGATGCCCTGCGCCGCTTAACCCAGATTAATCAGGATACCAGCGCCATCAATGCCAGCACCCAGATGGGCTACGATTCACAGGACAACCTGACCTCGGTTACAGACCCGATCGATGGTACAACTACCTATGTCTATGATGACCTCGGCAACCTGCTGGAACAGACCAGCCCTGATACCGGCACCACCACTTTTACCCACGATGCCGCTGGCAACGTCATCACTTCACTGGATGCCAAAGCGCAGTTAATCAGTTACAGCTACGATGCCCTCAATCGTCTGCTTAGCACCGATGCCCCCGGCACCGATGATGACTTCAGCTATAGCTATGATAACTGCAGCAACGGTTCAGGGCTTTTATGCTCGGTGACCTCAGTCAGCAGTCTGGTCACTTATGGCTACGATGCCTTTGGTAACACTACCGCACATCAGGCCATGGCCTACAGTTATGATGCCGCCAACCGCACACGTACCGTCACCTACCCCAGTGGCGCGATCATCACCTACGGTTACGATGCCGCGGGTCAAATCGACCAGGTAGAGCTCACCCGTAACGGTTCTACGGTAACATTGGCCGGTAACATCACTTATGCGCCCTTTGGCGATATCAACAGCCTGAGCTATGGCAATGCCCTGTCATTAACACAAAGCTTTGATCTGGCCTACCGAACTACCTCACAAAACGTCCCTGCTGCACATAATCTGCTGTATTCGCAATACGATGCCAACGGCAACCTGCAACAACGTGATGATGTCATCAGCAGTATTACCGACACCTTCCTGTTCGACAGCTTAGATCGGCTCGATACCGCCAATGGCGCATTCGGTGTGCGTGATTATGATTACGACAAAAACGGCAATCGCACCCAGCTGGATGATGGCACTGTTACCAGCTACGATTATGATGCCAACAGTAACCGCATGAACCAGAACGGTGCCGACAGCGTGGTGCTTGATGCCAACGGCAATACCACCAGTGATGGTGATCGCAGTTATACGCACAACGCCAATAATCGCATACTCGAAGTCTTCGATAGCGGTGTGTTAAAAGCCACTTACACTTACAACAGCCTGGGGCAACGCATCAGCAAGCAATACCCTGATGGCAGTGGCACTCGTTATATCTATGGGCTGGATGGCACACTACTGGCTGAGACTGATTTAAACAGTATTGTGTTGAAAGAGTACATCTACCTGAACGGCAAACTGCTGGCCGTATACCATGCAGATAGTGATGCCGATGGCGAGAGCAATGTCGATGAGGATAGTGCTGGCACTAACCCGACCAGCTTTGACAGCGATGGTGATGGCATCAGCGACTACGACGAGATTTATGTTTACGGTACTTCTCATTTGCTGGCCGATAGCGATGGCGACGGTATTGATGACCGACTTGAAATCAACCTTGGTAGTGATCCGCTCAATTACAGTATTACGCTCGGTGATATCAATCTTAATGCAGAAGTCAGTGTGGGGGATTATTTATTACTGACACAGTTTGTATTAGGTACACGTACTGCCACGCCTACTGAACACATGCAGGCCGATTTAAACAATGACGGTGAGCTCACCCTTCAGGATATGCTGATTTTGCAAAGAGCTCTGCTTGGTATGGGTATTGCCAGTGTTGATGATTTCGACTGGACGGGCATGTTTGCTTCATTGTGGGATGGCTTGATTTCTAATGCCTATGCGGCACTGGGCGATGGTGAGATTTATTATGTGCATAATGATCATCTGGGTACACCTAAGGCGATGACGAATGAATCTGGAGTCAAGGTCTGGGGAGCGGTGCATGATCCGTTTGGGTTGGCGGCTGTTGATGTGGGTAGTAGTGTTGAGTTGAATGTGCGGTTTCCGGGGCAGTATTATGATGTTGAATCTGGGATGCATTATAATTATTTTCGGTATTATGATCCTGCTGCGGGGAGGTATTTGACTAGTGATCCGATTGGGTTGGATGGTGGGTTGAATACGTATTTGTATGCGCTTGCAAATCCTATCAGGTTAATTGACTTTTTTGGTTTAAATAGTTGTGGTGCTAATGGAGGCAAAACTTATCCAAATAAATGGAGTGGTAGAAGTATAGAAAGCGCATGTAAGAAACATGATGATTGTTATGGTGACTGTAAAACCTCAAAAGGAAAATGTGATTCTAAGTTTTACAGAAACATTAGGGATGTTTGCAGAGGTGGTGGTAGCGCAATCGCTTGTAATCTTGCTTCAATGGCTTACTATCTGGCTGTCACTGTTGGTGGTAGGGATGCTTTTGAATCAGCTCGTAAAGATTGCCCATGCAAAAAATAGAAGAAACTGAACCCACAAATATTTTCAGTATGGTTATTTTATTAAAAGTATTATCTGTTTTATTTTCAGGTGTATTTTTTTTAGCTTATGGGTGGTGGGATAGAGAGTATTTAACTTTTTTAGAAAAAATGTTATGGCTTTCACCAGCTTACAGCTTATTAATAATTGGTGTTTTTCCTTTTAGATTTTTAAGATTAAAAGTATTTAGATTAATAACTACTATTGTAATTATAATGGGCCTTTTTCAGTTAATGCATGAAGCTGTTAACTCAATTAACATACCTGTTGAGGCAGACAAAAATGCAATAGTATTATATATGGTTATGTCGGTGTTACTTGGCTCCGGGCTATATATTATATGGAGAAAAACAAGATAAGACAGCAGTGGGTCAGACCCCTTAAAAGCAATGAGAAAATAGTAAAAGGGGACAGATCTATTTAATTAGAAACAGAAGTTGTTTTTCAGCTTTGAAAAGGTGCTATCGTTGCTATTAAGAGGTTAGCGTTTAGCTCGGGGACGGAAAAATTTCAGTCCCCTTTGATGCTCCGGGGTCAGAAATTATTTCTGTCCTCCTGGATAAAAGATGATGAGGTCAGAATTAAATTCGGGTAAAAGGGGACAGATCTAATTAATCAGGAATAAAAGTCGTTTTTCAGCTTTGAAAAGGCGCTAACTTTGTTATGGAGAGGTTGCGTTTAGCTCGGGGACGGAAAAGATTTCAGTCCCCTTTGATGCTCCGGGGACAGAAATTATTTCTGTCCTCATGGATAAATAACGGACAAGGGGTCAGAATTAGAGGGTAAAGGGGACAGATCTAATTAATCGAACACATGCAGGCTGATTTAAACAATGATGGTGAGCTAAATGTTCAGGATATGTTGATTTTGCAGGGGGTAAAGGGGACAGATCTATTTAATTAGGAACAGAAGTTGTTTTTCAGGGTAAAGGGGACAGATCTAATTAATCGAACACATGCAGGCTGATTTAAACAATGATGGTGAGCTAAATGTTCAGGATATGTTGATTTTGCAGAGAGCCCTGCTTGGTATGGGGATTGCCAGTGTGGATGATTTCGACTGGACGAACATGTTTGCTTCATTGTGGGATGGTTTGATTTCTGATGCTTATGCGGCGTTGGGTGATGGTGAGATTTATTATGTGCATAATGATCATCTGGGTACGCCTAAGGCGATGACTAGTGAACTGGGTATTAAGGTTTGGGGGGCGGTGCATGATCCGTTTGGGTTGGCGACGGTTGATGCGGGGAGTGTGGTTGAGCTTAATATCAGGTTCCCGGGGCAGTATTATGATTTGGAGTCGGGGGTGCATTATAATTACTTTAGGTACTACGATCCCAACACTGGAAGATACATTACTTCTGATCCGATTGGGTTAGAAGGTGGACTTAATACTTATGGGTATGTTTATCAGAATCCGTTAAGATTTATTGATTTACTTGGGTTGGATGCGGCTTCTTTGTTTGGTGCTCGTTTGGGATATGGAATAGCATCACCAGCGCTAAATCATGGATTGGAGCAAAATGGTATCAATGTCGATCCAGCTTCTAGAATTGCTGGCGGTGTTTCAAGTTGTGGTGTGGGTGCTGCTATCGCAGCAAGCTCAAGCAATATTGCTTTTCCTGTAGTATTATCCGCTGCAGGTGGCTGGGAGATTGGCTCAGGTATTTATCGATCAAATCGGAGATTTTTTACTTATCATGTGGGCGGGACAATTAATCACATCATAAATAAATACCGCTGAAGCTGAGTGTTTTTTAGATTCGTGTTAAATTATTTGGGGTGTTAATGAGTAATAAGAATAACAATTTAAATAAAGAAGTTTCTTTTTCCACTTTTATGTGGGTATGCTTAATAGCGTTTTTATCGTTCTTACCTCACATTCTTACTGCTGCTTTTCCTAGTAATAAAATATTCACCTTTATTTCTAGCGAACCTAATTGGTTTATATATTTACTTTTTATAGCAGGAACTGGTTCTATTGTGGAAATATACATGAGACGTAAAAGCGGTAAAAAGTAAAAAAAGCAAAAGGGGTCAGACTGAACCTCCCCCGATATAACGGATACTTTTAATCAGCGACAAT
>JAPHSZ010000075.1 GCA_026196545.1 Gammaproteobacteria bacterium | reverse complement strand
CACCGTCGCCACGCTGGTAGTCACCTGCCCCTGCGCTTTATCACTGGCAACACCAACCGCGATCACCGCTGCCAGTGGCCAGCTCGCCCGACTCGGCCTGCTCCCGGCCAGCGCCACCGCACTGGAAACCCTGGGCAAGGCCACCAACTTTGTATTCGATAAAACCGGCACACTGACGCAGGGTAATATTCGTCTGGTTAAATCAGTCTCGCTTGATGATGACGATATTAAACATCATCTTCAAATCGCCGCTGCCCTGGAAGCAGGCTCCGAGCACCCAGTCGCCAGAAGTCTGGTGCAGACCGCGAGAGAATCAGGGCACAATGATGACGCAATAAAGGTCAGCAACCTGGAAAACTCGGCCGGTCAGGGTGTTAACGGCAGTATCGATAACACCAACTGGTATCTCGGCAACATCCAGTACATCAATCAGGTCTGCCAGCAAAACGTTTCAAGAGAATTACTCACAGAGCATCAAATTGATGAACTGACACTGGTCGCACTCGCCACCACTGAAAAAGTATTTGCGGTTTTTGCTTTCGATGACGAACTTCGGGAAGAAGCCCTGCCACTAATAGAAAAGCTCAAAGCTCAGAACAAAACCATCACCCTGATGACCGGCGATCACGAAGCCAACGCCAGGCGCATCGCCAAGCAGGTCGGCATCGACAACGTTTACGCCGACTTAAAACCCGCCGACAAACTGACACAGGTACAGGCCATGCAGCAGAACGGTGCCATCGTCGCCATGACCGGTGACGGCATCAACGACGCCCCGGTACTCGCCGGTGCTAATGTCTCCATCGCCATGGGCAGCGGCACCCAGCTCGCCGCCGCACACGCCGATATGATCCTGTTGTCCAACCACGTCGAACATCTGTATTCCGGCTACCAGATATCAAGACACACACTAAAGATCATCAAACAGAACCTGACCTGGGCTTTCGGTTACAATCTACTCGCCGTACCCGCCGCCGCTGCCGGTTATGTTGAACCGTGGATGGCTGCGATTGGCATGTCGGCCAGCTCATTACTGGTAGTACTAAATGCATTGCGACTAACAAAACCAAAAGACTGACCCCATGGAATCACTTTATCTTTTAATCCCCCTCGCGATATTAATCGCCGCCGGCATTGTCTGGGTTTTTTTATGGGCGGTTAAATCTGACCAGTTCGAAGACCTCGAAGGCCCCGCGCATCGCATCATCATGGAAGACGATGACAAGGTAGAAGAAAAAACCGACAACAAACCAGAAAAATAAATCGTGAATGCCTTTACCTCCAACGCTTCGCTGGTCATTCACCCAACAGAGCCAGACTGGACACCCGACGACCCGGAAGTTTTAATTAAGTTTTTACAGGAAGCCGAACTCGCAGGTAACACTTTAAACAATGATAAAAACAGCTTTTTAGTCGGCGAAAAATTTCTCGACCACATCAGCTTCATGGGCTGTTCACCCAACATCAAACTCGAAGATGAAAGCAGTAATGGCAAGTTTACTTTTGTGCGCATCACCACCACGAAAAATATCACCACATTGACCGGCAAACACAGCTTTGCACCGCATTGCCCGCACTGCAAAAAACCGGAAAAAAACTGGCGAGAGCTTTTGCTGGATAACCGGATTACCTGTAGCCATTGCCAGCAAACATCAGACGCATGGTCATACAACTGGCGAAAGTCTGCGGGGTTTGGCAGGTGTTTTATTGAGGTGACGGATATCTATCCGAAGGAAGCGGTTCCGCAGTTTTCGTTACTGGAATCATTGGAGAAGGAGTTTGGAGTTGAGTGGGGGTATTTCTTTTATCATGTTTAATCTTTAGTAATCATTCCCGCGCTTGCTGGTACCGGAGGCGTGGCTTATAAAAAGCAACCGAAGTTAAATCACTTTTTCATTTAGTGATTTAATGCGCTGCCCCAGAGTATTGATTAACTTCATCGCCTGGTCTGGGTTTGTGTGCAGATGTTTCAGGAAGGCATCTTTATGCAGTGTCATTGCTTTTACATCAGTTTTTGCAAACACATCGGCAGAGCGTACGTCCTCGGTTAGTAACGCAAGCTCACCGAAAATGTCACCTTCTTTTAGTGAGCCCAATAATGCACTGTTATTTTTTATTTCGACCTCACCCTCGATAATAACGTAGGCCATATCACCCGGTTCGCCTGATTTTATGACATGTTCATCCTTTGAAAAAGTATAATATTCATAAGAATGCAGGAAGTTATATAAATCGTTCTGCTTCACAAAATTGATGAAGTGATCATTGAGATCATTGATGTCGAGCAGCATAGGTAATACAGGCAGTCCAAAATGCGGATCCTTAAATTCATCGCCCAACTGCTTGAAGCCGACCCGTTTCAGCAGTTTCGCAATCGCAGGGTTAATCGGTGCTGCTACGTGAGATACACCATTAGACATGCTGAGATAACTAGCCATCATAATTAAACCAAGTGCAATACGTGGCGCACGAAAATCTTTCTGTACGCAATACATGCCACAGCTAAATAATTTGCTATCTGCTGGAAGATGGCTCCGAAAATCAAAAAACTCATCGGCAGGCAGTCCCAACGGCGAGTCAAGAGTAATGCGCATACTACCTACTACTTCTTCGTTATTTACTACCGCCATGCAATGTGAGGTTTGGTATGCATCAAAGCGGTCAATCACGCGACCATCATCAGTGGCCTCGAATTTCCCTTCTTCTTCGCTGAAAACCTTGTGGCGAACCTTGTAGACACCGTCTAGCAGTTCGGGAGTGTCTGCATTACATATTCTAATTGGCATGAGTAAAGTCCTTGATTAGTGCTCGCATAAAAGTTGCAGGTTGTTTTCTAAGATGCCTTACTGGCAATGGCAAACTCACCGCAATGAATTTTTCTTTTAGGTGATGCGCCAAGAAAACGCAGATACATTTCTACACCATCAGCACTATCCAGTAAGTCATAACCTTGTTCTTTAAGAAAGGTTTCAATTTCAGCCTGTTCAATGCTCCAGCTCAGCGGTTCATTTTTAATTTTCAGATATAGTTTCAACAGCCAGGAAGCATTATTGTTGCGCGAATCCATCGGTGCTATTGCGGTAAAAACAAAATTCGATTGCGAATTAAACTGTTTTAATGTTTTGAATAGCATTGTGACTGCACCCAGGTTCAAATACATTAAAACACCTTCGCAGATAAAAAGCGTTTTTTTATTCGGATCGAAGCAATCATTCTCTGCCAGTACGCCCGCCAGGTCGTGTTCGGTCAGATCGACAGCCAGAAAACGCAGGTTTTCAGGTGATAATCCGGATCTTGAAAAAGCCTCGGTTTTTTCGCGACTGGTGGCCGGATGGTCGATTTCGACAAACTGAACACCGGGGTAACGACTATGAAGTCGCCAGGCCAAGGTGTCGAAGCCCGCACCAAGGCTAATGACCTGAGTGGTGTCCTGCTCAATGGCTTCAAGCGTTTTCACCTCAATAAAACGTTTACGCAAGGCATAGTGCAGGGTAATACCAGGTAGAACAAGGCTCTCCATAAGTCGAAGCAAAGATCGGGAAACTGTGCCATCTAGCTGAGCAAGTCGGTGTTTACCTTCTTCAGTACCAGACAGAATCAACCTGCCGGTCTGGGCAGTCTCATCATCAACGAGGCTGGCATATTCAGGGCGCATTGAGGTATACAGCAAACCCTGTAACACGGTATAGGCTGTTGAACTGGCATTATCTTGTTTCATAAAACATCCCTGAGAGCCTAATTATTTAAATATTGAGCCTAAAAATAAAATGGTTTATAGCATTCGCAGCAAGCAGAGTGCAACTGCCATAAGGGGGGTATGCTATAGGGACAATTCTGGGGACACAATACTTAATTACAGCTGAATTATCTTAGTCTTAGGGCCGGGCTTCTTCTTTTTCAAAGAGAGGAAAAAACAGGGTCAGGTCTTTCCATACCACATAGATCAACAATTTTTCAGATATCTCCAAACCCGCACCCTCCCCAATAACCCTGTGCCCGCTTTTGATATGAAATCATTTTTTACGTTACAACTATAATAAGTGCAAGTATTTTTACAAACCACGCCACTGCATTTCTCAGGATGACAACCAAT
>JAPHSZ010000027.1 GCA_026196545.1 Gammaproteobacteria bacterium | reverse complement strand
CCCCACATCCAGCATCGCCGCCTCAAAATCGCCTACAGCGGGCTTTTCAGCCGTATTCAGGATTACCGGCAACAACATCACCCCGCCCAGCCAGCGCGCTGGAAAGCCTCTGGGAGCCAGCAGCAGGGCAACCCCCATCAGGGCCAGTAGCAGTTCAGGCCATTCAGGTGCCGCCTGCACCCAGTAAGCCCAGGGATGCATCGAAATGGCTTCTATAACGGGCCATATCAGCTCCAGCAGCTGGTTCGCAGCCAGAAACAGGTATTGGGATAAAAGTGTCGAAATCGGCGCCATCAATAAAGCCAGCAGCACCAGTGGCACCACCAGAAAGCTGACGTAAGGCACCAGTATCAAATTGGCCAGTGGCGAGATCAGTGATGCCTGTTGAAACAGCAAGATTGAAAATGGAAACAGGGCCAGTGCGATGGAAAACTGCATCCAGCCCCATTGTTGAATGCGCAGTCGCCAGCCATGGCTATTCGCCAGTCGCCCGGAAAACACATAAAAAATGACCGCCACGGCCAGAAATGAGAACCAGAAGCCCGGCGACAGCACCGCAGCTGGATCCCACAGCAAAATAGCCAGCAACGCCGTTGCCATGGCATGGATAGAACGCGAATTACGTCTGAACAGCAGCATACCGACAAAGCAGACCAGCATGATCAAAGCCCGCTGCGTAGGAATCGACAGGCCCGCCAGCAGGGCATAGACCACAGCCACTGCCAGGCCAGCGAGCATTCCCGTTTGTTGCGCCGAGACGTATTTCATCAACGTGGCAGGTACAAGCCTGCGTACCAGCCAATAACCAAAAGCCGCTGCCAGGCCGATATGCAGGCCGGAGATCGCCATTAGATGATTAGTACCGGTACGAATCAAGGTATCCCAGTGTTCATTGCCAATCGGTGAGCGATCACCCACCGCCAGCGCCGTAATCAGGCCGCTATATTCTTTGCCTTTGAGCAATTGCTGAATATTGGTACTCAGGTGCTGGCGCAACCCATCCAGAGAAAAAACGCTGGCCTTTGCTATTTTCTCATTGTCTTTGCTTTCACGAATATAACCTGTGGCATGAACCCCTTTCTGATACAGCCAGCCTTCATAATCAAAACCACCGGGGTTGAAAAAACCGTGTGGCGGTTTGAGCCGAACCAGCAAGCGCCAGCGCTCACCAGCATTAACTTTCTGGCCGTAATACCAGCTCAATCGCAGGCGCTCGGGAGGCTCAAGCATCTGATTTTCATGACTAAATGTCTGCACATCCAGCATAAAACGCTGAACATGATCATCCGTTACAGGAATATCTCGCACCACGCCTTCGACATAAAATTCCTGACCGGCAAATGTCTCGGGTAATTTATGATCCAGGTATTCTCTCGCTTGAAAACCGGTCCAGCAGCTACCGAGTAGAATGAAAATGATCGAATCAATCAGCCAGTTGAATTTCTGCTTCCTGTGATACCACCTGAAAATTACGGCAGCGAGGCTAATCACGAGCATCATTATCAAGATAGAAAAATCGGGAAGATCTGCTAATTGCTGAATCAGCATGACACCGGCCAGAAATGACAGTGCTTTAAACAACATAATTAATCCATCCCTGCAACACTCAAATTTCCCTGCCTGATTTACCTTAAAATGAAACTGATAACCGGCTGCGTTTACCAATAACAGTCACAATGATGATAATCTAACACCCTTTAGGATGCATCACATTAACTATGCCACGTAAATTTCTGAAAAAATTCATGCCCGACCCGCATGAAATCATGCATAACAAAGCACTAAGTCTATTCGGCACCCTGTTACACGAACCGAATCTATGGCACATGAATCGCAGATCCATGGCTGGTGCCTTCATGGTTGGACTGTTTTTTGCGTGGTGGCCGGTGCCGTTTCAGATGTTGCTCGCTGCCGCAGGTGCAATCCTGCTACGCACCAACCTGCCCATGTCCATCGGGCTGGTATGGATCACCAACCCCATTACCATGCCCCCGATGTTCTATTTCGCCTATGTTGTTGGCACCTGGGTTGTCGGAGCGCCGGAAATGGCTTTCAGCGTTGAACTCAGCATGGAATGGCTGATGAATGAATTATCCCTGATCTGGAAGCCGTTTCTGACCGGATGCTTAATACTCGGCATCATCAGCAGCGCCGCGGGTTATTTCACCATCAGCTGGCTCTGGGGACACATCGTCATGAAAGAACGCAAAAGAAGGGTACTCAGCCGAAAATGACCTGGAAACCCCACGCTACCGTTGCCGCCATCGTTGAACGTGATGGCAAATTCCTGATGGTTGAAGAAAATGTCGAAGGTGAAATTGTATACAACCAGCCAGCTGGGCATCTTGATCCGCATGAAAACCTGATCGATGCGGTGATACGCGAAACTCAGGAAGAGACCGGCTGGAAGTTTACCCCCGAGGCTTTACTCGGTATTTATCTCTGGCCACAACCTAATACCGACCGGACTTTTTTACGTTTTGCTTTTTGTGGAAGCTGTAGCGATCATCAGCCGGAACAGGAGCTTGATGAAGGCATCCTGCAGGCACTGTGGATGACCAGGGAAGAATTGCAGAACAGTAAAAAATTGCGCAGCCCTATGGTGCTACAGAACATTGAGGACTATCTTTCCGGGCAGCATTACCCGCTCGATATACTCGCAACTGTCGATTACGAACGATGAGCAAGAAGGAAAAAATTATCATCGGCATCTCCGGTGGCGTTGACTCATCGGTCGCCGCCATGCTGCTGCTCGAACAGGGCTATGAAGTCGAAGGCCTGTTCATGAAAAACTGGGAAGAAGATGACGACGAAGAATACTGCGCCGCCGCTGAAGACCTCGCTGATGCACAATCGGTGTGCGACGATCTGGGTATCAAATTACACAGCATCAACTTTGCAACCGAGTACTGGGATCGCGTATTCAAACATTTCCTCAATGAATACAGCACAGGCCGCACCCCCAACCCGGATATCCTGTGCAACAAGGAAATCAAGTTCCGCGCCTTTCTCGACCATGCACTCGAACTTGGTGCGGATAAAATCGCCACCGGACATTATGCACGCACCAGAATAGCCAATGGCAAAGCACAATTGTTGCGCGGGCTGGATAACAATAAAGACCAGAGCTATTTTCTTTATACCCTCAACCAGCACCAGTTAAGCCACACTTTATTTCCCATTGGTGAATACCAGAAAGGAAAAATTCGCGAACTCGCCGAACAACGCGGCCTGACCACTTTTAACAAAAAAGATAGCACTGGCATCTGCTTTATCGGTGAACGCCGTTTTGACACATTCCTGAAAAAATACCTGCCTGCCAGACCAGGCGATATTAAAACTACCGAAGGCAAAACTATCGGCACCCATAATGGCCTGATGTATTACACCATGGGCCAACGTAAAGGCCTGGGCATCGGCGGTATGCAGGATGCCAAAGAAGAGGCCTGGTTTGTAGTAGATAAGGATCTGGACAATAATGTTCTCATCGTTGGTCAGGGGCACAATCACCCACGCATGCTGCACAACACACTGGAATGTACTCAACTATACTGGGTTGATCCTGAGGCCATGACATTCCCGCTAAACTGCACCGCAAAAAATCGCTACCGCCAGCCCGATCAGCAATGCAGCATAGAACAAATTGCCAGTGACCACTTTAAAGTCCATTTTAGTGAAGCTCAACGCGCCATCACACCCGGCCAGTCCGTGGTTTTTTACCTGGACGAAATCTGCCTGGGTGGCGGCATAATTGAAACCATGTACAACAGTTAACAACAAAACATGCATCATACAAAACGTGAACAAACCATCGCCCTGGCGGGTGTGTTTCAGGCGGCCTCATTAGTTGAACAGATTGCCAACAAGGGCATAGCGAATAGCGCCATCATCGAGTCCAGCATTGAATCACTGTTTCGCTTTGATGTAGATACGACAGAAAGCGTATTTGGTAATCTCGCGGGCGTTAATAGTGGCTTGCGCGTACTAAAGGAACAAATTGGTGCATTTAAAAATGAGCGCAATCTTGAGATCACACAATACGCGATCTCAATGATCGCGCTGGAAAAAAAACTTTCTTCCAATCCTGAAATGCTGGATAAAATCACCAATGGCCTGAATGAAATACAGAAATCACTGGATTTTTTCAGCCTGATGCACGAAAACATCTTCGCTAAAATCGGTGCCTTATATAAAGACACCATTAGCACACTCCAGCCCAAAATCATCGTACAGGGCGAACGCACCTATCTCAGTAACGAAAATAATGCCAATAAAGTTCGCTCTCTTCTACTCGCAGGTATTCGCGCAGCCGTATTATGGCGACAATGTGGCGGCTCACGCTGGCATATCTTATTAGGCAGAAAGAAATATTTAACTGAGTGCCAGAACCTTTTAGAAGAAATCTAATCATTGACTTATGTCAAGTGAAAAATACCAATAAATGAGAGTATACCCGCCGTTAAAAAGTGGTTTATAAGAAATTATCATGACCGTACGGTTGTGGTTCAAAACAGAAAAACCTAACTAACTTTTTTTACGCCAGCATTATGTTGAGCGCTACGGACTTCTTGAGCCAGCAAAAAATAAGTTATTCAGGAAGATAGGTTTATGATTTATAGAGCAGCGCATAAAACAAGATTCTTAAAGAGTCTGATAATCATTCTCTTTTCTACTGTTTGCCTGACAGCCACCCCGCTCACACAGGCACGCAACTCTGCTAAATTAGAAAAAATCAGCATCCAGCTACCCTGGAAACATCAGTTTGAGTTCGCCGGCTTTTATGCTGCAATCGAACAGGGTTATTTTGCCGAGAGCGGACTCGAAGTAGAACTTAAGGAATATCAAAACAGCGGCAACATCACCGATATTGTTTTAAATGGACAGGCTGACTATGGCGTCGCTTCAGAGAATCTTCTATTTGCACGCCTACAGGGTAAACCGGTTGTAGTTTTAGCCAACTACTTCAAAAAATACCCACTAGTGATACTCGCCCAACCAGGAACGGATTCTCTTGAAGACTTAACAGGCGAACGACTGATGATCTCCCAAAAAGACCAGGAATCAATTGTCATGCGCACAGCCATGCATCAGGCTGGACTGATACCCGGAGAAAACATTGAATTAGTTCCCCACACCTTTAACATCGATTTGCTGATTCGTGGCGAAGTAAAAGCGATGACAGCATTCCGCACTAACGAAACCTTTTTTCTAGAAAAAAACCACACTCCCTATGAAATCATCGAGCTGGACAACTCTATCTCCAATATGGGTGGTGTTAACCTTTTTACCAGTGACAAACAGGCCAGGCAGTACCCGGAAATAAGCCGCGCAATTAGAGATGCTGCCAATAAGGGCTGGCAATATGCGCTTGATCATCAATCAGAAATCGTTGACCTTATACTACAAAAATACTCAACACGAAAAAGCCGTGAAGCACTACTTTTTGAGGCGACAAAAACTCAGGAAGCCATGATGCCTGATAAACAACCTATCGGCTCTATACCCAAAATCCATATTCAGTCAGCGGTGCAAATTCTAACGGCTGCCAGTAGCCTGAATGAGGTGAGCAATCTCGAAGGCCTGTTATTTGATGATGATATAAAGTGCTGTGAAAATTCACCCTTACTGGGTAATAGCGTAATACTTACTACAGAAGAAAAAGACTGGATAAAAAACCACCCTGTAATTCGCAGCCACATACTCAACATGCCGCCTTTCCACTACTGGCAGGATGGTGCAAAAGGCATCTCCGTTGACCTGCTCAACTTAGCTGTTGACAAACTGGGCATTAAAATAGAACACAGCTACGGCACGAGTGCTGAAAAAGCTGTAGAAAATATTATAAATCATGAAAACATTGATTTACTGCATAATTTTGTCCAAACACCTGAACAGGAAAAATATTTAGTATTTACTCAGGATTATATAAAACAACCACGAGTTCTTTTTACTCGTTACGAAGAAAACACCATCTTTGACCTTGATGGCCTTGAGAGCAAAACTGTCGCTGTTGAAAAAGGTTTTCTCATTCAGGAACAATTAAGCCGGGAACATCCACATATAAAACAACTACTGGTTAAAGATGCCAGTGAAGCGTTGACAGCAGTAAGCTGGGGTCGAGCTGATGCCTATATAGGCAGCCAGGCTGTGGCCCAGCACTACATTAGCAAACTGGGCCTGAGCAATCTCAAAGTAACTGCGCTCACTGATGTTGACGACCATACCGCCGCCTTTGCAATTCGCAATGACTGGCCGATACTTGCCACCATTATCAACAAAGGCCTGAATGCCATTTCCCTGGAAGAACGTAATGCCATCAATCGCAAATATTCAAATATTCAGGTAATTAGCCAGAATGAAAGCTATGAAAGTCTGCCATGGTTGCTGCTTAGTATTGCAATAATCCTGTCACTTGTCCTGCTGTGGAACTACATGCTACGACAAAGAGTTGCTGAAAGCACCGCTGAACTATCCCAGAACAAAAAAGAACTGGAATCATTACTCGATGCCAACACCGTAGAAATTCGCCAACTTTCGCGCGCTGTTGAGCAGAGCCATAGCACCATTGTGATTACTGATTCAAAAGGAAGAATTGAATTCGTTAATCCGGCTTTCTCACGTACTACCGGATACACCAAAGAAGAGGCCCTGGGCCAAAACCCAAAAATCATGAAGTCAGGAAAGCAGAGCGCATCCTTTTACAAAACAATGTGGACAACCCTTTTAGCGGATGAGGTCTGGCAGGGTGAAATGCTCAACAAACGTAAAAACGGATCACTCTATTGGGAATTCGCTACTATTTCTCCAATAAAAGATACAGCAGGAAAAACCACTCACTACGTCGCCATTAAAGAGGATATTACAGCACGTAAGCAGGCAGAGATCACTGCTTTGGAGCACAGAGATCAACTTGTCACTTTTATGGAAACCCTGCCTGATGCTGTTATTTTGAAGGACAACAAAGGCCGGTGGCTTTTAACCAATCACGCAGGCAGGAAACTTTTCCGCCTTGATGAGCATAGTTGGACAGGAAAAACAGACACAGAACTAAGCGATGTACATCCTGAGTTAATTTCACTGCATAAGGCCTTTACCATTGGTGATGAAGAAACATGGCGACATAAAGAAATAACTGTGAGTTATGAAGAAATTAAAACATCAGATAACCAGATTAATATTTTAGAGCTTAGAAAAATGCCAATATTTGGGCTAGATAATGAACCAAAAGCCATGGTTATCATCAGTCGTGATATCACCAAACAGAGAACCAATGAGGCCATGTTAATTGATGCGCAACAACACGCCGAAGCCGCTAACCAGGCAAAATCTGAATTCCTCTCTAACATGAGCCACGAGCTGCGTACACCAATGAATGCCATTTTGGGGTTTGCACAGCTTATGACATTTAATGATACGCTTGATCAGGAACAACAGGACAACCTCAATGAGATTTCCATAGCAGGCAACCACCTGCTTGATCTTATCAATGAAATATTAGACCTTGCCAAAATTGAATCGGGTCATATCAACCTGATATTTGAGCAGATTAACCTAACCGAACTTGTAGAAGAATGCTTCTCGTTAATCAAACCAGTGGCAGATAAAGCGCAAATTAATATTACTCACAGGGATACCAATGGTTACTTTGTGCATGCCGATAGAACACGACTGAAACAGGTAATACTCAACCTGCTATCGAATGCAATTAAATACAATCGTAAACAGGGCTCAGTTGAATTAACCGCGCAGGCCGCTAACAATGAAGATGTTCGCATCACAATTTCCGACACTGGCAAAGGCATTCAAAAAGAAAAACTAAAAGAGCTTTTCCAGCCCTTTAGTCGCCTCGGTGCAGAAGCCAGCGATATTGAAGGTACAGGTATTGGCCTGACTATTACCCGCAATCTGGTGGAGAAAATGAATGGGCAAATTAATGTCGATAGCATGCCTGGTGTAGGCAGCCAATTCTGGATAGAACTACCTCAACAACTGCATGAGCAGCTTGAGCAGGTCGAAGAAACCATCAAGCCTGATGACAACATCATCAAAGAAATACCTGTAACGGGTTTAAAACAGAGAACCATTCTGCATATTGAAGACAACCCAATCAACATCAAGTTAGTTGATCAGATCCTGGGTAATCACAAACATATTAATCTTATTTCATCACAGGACGCAAAACTGGGCCTGGAACTGGCCAGCCTTCACAAACCGGAACTCATTCTAACCGACATCAAAATGCCACAAATGGATGGTTATGAATTACTGTCTATTCTTAAATCAAACAAACACCTGAAAGACATCCCCATTATCGCTATTACGGCCAACGCCATGCCAAAAGATATTGAACAGGGTTTAGCTGCAGGTTTTACAGACTACCTGACAAAGCCACTCGATGTAGAACAGTTTATTTATACAATTGAACAACAATTAAATAATAAAGCCGAAACAATAACAGCTCGCTGATCAACTCTTACAAAATAAACTGCTTCACATAAATTTGAATTAAGCTAGAAGTTTTCTAGCAAAAAAATAACATTATAAACTTTCATCATCCAACTTTACTGGGGTTGTTTTATCCGGGTATTTGCCATTAACATCCCTGTAATAGTCACGCACTTTATCCATATCCTGTTTAATATTTCCAGTTGGCATGAACGAAAAACCCAGGTGCGCCTCTTTTTTCTGAAAATCCAGATAACCGCAAACAACCGAAACATCGGCCTGAAGCGCAATATGGTAGAAGCCGGATTTCCAGTTTGGCATTTTTTTTCGAGTGCCACTGGGCGCGATCATGATGACGAGTTGATCAGCCCGCTTAAATGCGTTTGCCATCTGTTCAACAACCCCATGGGGTTGGGTTCGGTCTACCGCTATTCCGCCCAGGGCTCGCATAAACACACCGTGCAAGCCCTGAAACAGGGTGTGTTTTCCCATCCAGCGAACTTTTAACCTGAAGATATAGGTAAGTGCCAGGCCGAAGGGCAAATCCCAGTTGCTGGTATGAGGTGCACCGATAAGCACGAATTTTTTGTCTGGCGGGAGTTCGCCTGTCACGCTCCAGCCGAATATTGCCATGAAGGCTCGACCTATCCAGTATTTGATTAAACCGGATGAGGGTGCGTTATGCGTGATTCTGGTTCCGATCATCCCTAACCTTTGCGGCTATTGCTTAGTCCAGTTTGCCTGCTTGAACTTGTGCAACTTGGCATAACCTTCGAGTAGTTTTTTATGCGCAATAAAACCTTCAAGCGATAAACCGGGGCTATGCAGTCCATGAAATGTTTCCATGCCATCGATCAACTTCATGCCCGTTTGTACATTTTCACTGCCATACATTTTCACCAGGCTCTCTGCATAATCATCATAATTACGCGCGTCATCAAGTTTGATTTCCAGCAAGGCCTGTATGCAACGGTATTCATGTAAACGCACTTCATCCAGCTGGTCTATTTGCAAACACCAGTCCACCCAGATCTGCGCCTGTTCATTATCCCCCATCGCAAGACATAGCATAGCTTTTAATTCACCTATACGCAGACTTGCCCACGCACTACCGGCATCGGGTGCAATACCGATAAACTCGGCTACACGTTGCAGGTCGTTATAACCGCCTTCTTCAAGACGATCAAAGATGTTAGTCCATTGACCCTTGTCCAGATTTTTCAACGAAAGAATATCTTTGCGAAACAAGGCGCCTTCATTATTGTTGTTCCAGATCAGGTCATCAACCGGATAGATATCGGACATGCCAGGCACGATAATGCGGCAGGCGTAAACATTGAGGTGTTCATAATCAGCAATGTAAATATCGTGCCCCATGTCATGGATAATCTGGCTCAGATAGGTGAATTCATCGTGGGTGTTGGCATCATGATCCCAGTCATAGAACTCATAGTCGGGCCTGCGCTTGAAAAAGTCATAAGCAATCAAACCACTGGAGTCGATAAAATGCGTTTCCAGATTATGGTGGTCCGCGACTTCGTCAAGATCAAAACTGGGCGCCTGGAAACCATCGAGCTGGTCGAGACCACGGCCCTGCAGCAATTCGGTAACGGTGCGTTCAAGCGCGACTTCAAAACAGGGGTGAGCGCCAAATGAGGCAAAGACAGAACCATTGCGAGGATTGATCAGGGTTACACTCATCACCGGATATTTACCACCCAGTGAAGCATCTGCTATGCGCAAATGATACCCGTGCCCTTCAAGCTCACTGATCGCTTCAGCAATTTTTGGAAAGCGGTTAATGACCTCCTGTGGTACTTCGGGCAGGCAGAGGCCTTCGGCAATGATTTTATTTTTAACATAGCGCTCAAAGACTTCTGACAGCCCCTGTACCCTCGCCTCGTTCCGGGTGTTACCGGCAGACATGCCATTGCTGACGTAAATATTCCCGATTATATTGACTGGGAACCAGCACTGTTCACTATCGCGCTGACGCTCATAAGGCACCGCACAGATGCCTCGTTCACCAACACCTGAATTAATATCGAAAAGTTGCTGTGGCTTCAGGGTAGCTTCTGGATCGTAATAATCCCAGAGCCCGGTATCGAGCAGACCTTCCGGCATTTCATCGCCTTCAACCTCAAACCAGCGCTCGTCCGGGTAATGCACAAATTCACCACTGGAAAATTCTTCGCCGAGATAAAAATCGGCAAAAAAATAGTTGCAGCTAAGGCGCTCAAAATATTCGCCCAGTGCACTTGCCAGGCAGGCCTTACGAGTGGCACCCTTGCCATTGGTAAACATCAGGCCACATTCTTTGTCACGAATATGCACTGAATAAACATTGGGCACAGGATTCAGCCAGGAGGCTTCCTCTATCTCAATACCCAGATCACCGAGCTTGCCAAACATGGTCTCGATGGTTGACTCAAGATCACGGTCTTTGCCTTTAATATAGGTTTTATCTGACATAAATTATTGCACAGTT
>JAPHSZ010000226.1 GCA_026196545.1 Gammaproteobacteria bacterium | reverse complement strand
CTGCCATGATGACATCGGCCTCGGCTTTGATGATAGCGACATCCGCGCCGTTGGCTACAGCCCGGCTGAGCATCGCAAATTCCTGCTGGATTATTACACCGGAAATTTCAGCGATTCAGATGCCCGCGGCTTTCCTTTTGGCCAGAACCAGAAAACCGGGGATGCGCGCATTTCCGGCTCACTGGCATCACTGGTCGGACTGGAGACCGCACTCGAATCAAATGACCCGGCGCGCATCAACAATGCCATCCAGCACATCCTGCTGCTGCACAGCCTGATACTTTCATTTGGTGGTATACCGTTGCTGTACTACGGTGACGAAATTGGCACCTTGAACGATTGCGATTTTCTAAACGATGAACACAAGGCACACGACAGCCGCTGGACTCACCGACCCAATTTTAACTGGGACAAGGCCGAACGCAGGCATCAGCCCGACAGCATTGAGTATAAAATTTTTAACACCATTAAAAAAATGATTGCGGTGCGCAAGGAGATTGCTGCCTTTGCCGACTTTAATAACCGCGAACTGATCCAGATCGAAAACCCCTACCTGTTTGTGTTTTCACGCTTTAACCTGACCATGGTCACCGGCGGCGTCCTGGTCGTCGCCAACTTTGATGCCCGGCCACAGTACCTGGACCTGAACAACCCGCATATCAAGGCGGCACTTTCCTATGGCCACATCAAGGATCTGATTTCAGGTGAATCACCGACGATGTTTAAGGAACAGCTGGTAATCCCGCCCTATCATTTTTACTGGCTGACGGACCAGCAGCGCAGCAGTTAATATTTACCAGGATGAGCTCATTATCAGCCCTTCAGCTTCCAGATGTCCTCATTGTATTCACGCATGGTTCTATCGGTTGAGAAATAGCCGCTGCTGGCAGTATTGTTGATGCTCATCTTCAACCATCTGGCACGGTCACGATAAGCCTCCGATACCTGCTGCTGTGCATCAACATAACTCCTGAAGTCAGCCAGGGTTAACCAGGGGTCATGGGGATTCATCAACGAGTCAATGATGTCGTTAAAGATACCTTCTTCACATGAATTAAAGTGGCCACAGGTCAGCAAATACATCACCCGCTTCAGCTCTTCATCCTCGGCAACAATCTGTTCCGGCTGATAAGACGCTCTTCTGGCTTCGACTTCGTTGGCCTTCAGGCCAAACAGGAAAAAGTTTTCCTCGCCGACCGCATCGAGTATTTCAATATTGGCGCCATCATAGGTGCCGATGGTGACGGCGCCGTTCATCATGAACTTCATGTTGCCGGTACCGGATGCTTCCTTGCCTGCGGTTGAAATTTGTTCTGACAGGTCAGCGCCGGGGCAGATTACCTCCATCTTGGAAACGCCGTAATTCGGGATAAAGGCGAGTTTTAATTTATCACCGACCTGCTCATCGTTGTTAATGACCTCGGCAATATTATTCGTCAGCTTGATAATCAGCTTGGCGAGATGATAGCCCGGTGCCGCCTTGCCACCTATCAACACACAACGATTGGTCCAGTTCTCGGTATCGCCGCGTTTTATCCGGTCATAAAGGTGGATGACATGCAAAATATTAAGCAGCTGGCGTTTGTATTCGTGAATTCTTTTTACCTGGACATCAAACAGCGAATACACATCAAAATCAACATCGCAGCCTGATTTCACCAGCTCGGCGAGGCGCTTTTTGTTTTCAGTCTTGACCTCAGCCCAGTGCTGGGCAAAATCGCTATCCTCGGCATAGGCTTTCAGCTGGTTTATTTTTTCCAGGTCTTTTACCCATTGGTCACCAATTTTTTCCGTAATCAGGGAGCTCATCAGCGGGTTGGCATAGGCCACCCATCTTCGAGGAGTTACGCCATTGGTTTTATTGTTAAATTTTTCAGGCCAGAATTCGTAAAAGTCCCGAAACAGGCCTTCACTCAGCAACTGTGAATGCAGTGCGGCGACACCGTTAACCGAGAAACTGCCGACAATCGCCAGGTAGGCCATGCGCACATATTTCACCTCGCCCTCTTCGATGATCGACATCCTGATTTGCCTGTCAATATCACCCGGCCATTTCATCGCCACCTGCTGAAGAAAACGCGCATTGATTTCATAAATAATCTGCAACAGACGTGGCAGGAGTTTTTCAAACAGGGCAACCGGCCATTTTTCCAGTGCCTCAGGCAGCAAGGTGTGATTGGTATAGGCCATGGTCTTACTGGTGATAGCCCAGGCATCATCCCATGACATATATTTTTCGTCGATTAGCAGGCGCATTAATTCAGCAACAGCAATGGTCGGGTGGGTATCGTTCATCTGGAAAACGTTTTTCTCGGCAAACTGGCTAAAATCATTGCCTTCATTAACGCTCCACATCCTGAGCACATCCTGCAGGCTGGCTGATGCCAGGAAATACTGTTGTTTCAGGCGCAGCTCCTTGCCATTTTCACTGGCGTCATTCGGGTACAGCACCATGGTGATATGTTCGGCATTATTCTTTGCCTCAACCGCCTCTGCATAACTGCCTGCATTAAAGTCTTCCAGGCTGAACACATTGGTCGCGCTTGCGCTCCACAGGCGCAGGGTATTGACGGTATTATTTTTATAACCTGAAATCGGTACATCGTAGGGAATCGCCAGAACATCATCGGTATCCAGCCAGACTATATGTGGCCTGCGGTTATGGTTACGCACCATTTCAACGCGTCCGCCAAACTTGATGGTCTGGGTAAATTCAGGGCGCTCCAGTTCCCACGGGTTGTTGTCCCTTAACCAGTGATCCGGTTCTTCAATCTGGTAGCCCTCTTTAATGATCTGGCGGAACATACCGTATTCATATCGAATACCATAACCAATGACCGGCAGCGCCAGGCTTGCGCAGCTATCCATAAAACAGGCAGCAAGCCGGCCAAGACCACCGTTACCGAGGCCGGCGTCATGCTCTTCAGTAATGATCTCTTCGATCTCCAGCGCATACTGGTTCATCGCTGACTTCAAATTGGTCTCGATATCCAGATTGAGGATGTGATTACCCAGTGAACGGCCAATCAAAAATTCCAGTGACATGTAGTAGGCCTTCTTCACCCCTTTCTGGTCATACGCCTTCCAGGTATTGCGCCAGTCCGTCATGATGTGATCGCGTAGCGTCATCGATAGTGCTTCATACAGGTAGAAAGGAACACAGCCAACAAAACGCCCAAGATGGCGGGTTAAATATCGTTCAAAATCTTTCGCCAGTGACTCGCTATCGATGGGCAGTTGTTCGAGCTCAGTAAAATCTTTGCTACATAAATTTTTATTAGACATGATTACCTCTGATACAACGTCACTAATCGCGCTATTTTTATAATAATCTCGGGTTTGACCTGTTGCCAGTCAAATCGCCATTGCCAGTTATACTCAGTTGTTCCTGGCGTATTCATACGGGCAGATGAATCCAGCATCAATAAATCCTGCATCGGCAACACACATAAAAATGAAACTGACGACATCGCCAGCCGGATCATTGACCACACAGCCGACTCCACCGACTCGATATTTGAACCGGTATATTCTTCAAAATAGGCTTTATTATAGCTGGCTTCATTTCCAGCCCAGCCCAGCGTCGTATCATTGTCGTGTGTGCCGGTATAGATCACATCACCCGGCTCATGGCAGTGCGGCAGATGCGGGTTAGTACTATTACCATCAAAGGCAAACTGCAACACCTTCATGCCGGGCAGGTCGAACATTTTTTTAAGTTCAATCACTTCATCGGTGATTACACCCAGGTCTTCGGCAACCAGTGGCAGGTGATGGAAGGCCTTAAATAACTCATTGAGTATTTTTCTCCCCGGTGTCTCCACCCAGCGGCCATTGATGGCTGTCTCATCATCCTGCGGAATTTGCCAGCAGGCCTGTAGACCACGAAAATGGTCAATACGGATCAGATCAAACAGTTCCAGCTGGGTTTTAAAGCGTTGCTTCCACCAGTCAAAACCATCTGCCTCCATGCGTTCCCAGTTATATAAGGGATTACCCCAACGTTGCCCGGTATCCGAAAAGGCATCCGGTGGCACGCCAGCAACAAATGGCATTGCGCCATCTTCATCCATTAAAAAGTTTTTCCGTTGCGCCCAGACATCGGCGCTGTCTCTGGCAACAAAGATAGGCATATCACCAAACAGCTCTACTTCATGCTGTTTGGCATAGGCGCGGATTTCATGCCACTGGGTAAAGAACACAAACTGTTCGAATACAGTTTGTTGAATAACTGCCTGCAGCGACTGGCCTGCTGCCGCCAGTGCCTTTTTTTCACGGTGGCGTAAATCATCCGGCCAGTCATACCAGGGCCGGTTATGCTGTTGCTGTTTTAATGCGATAAACAGTGCGTAATCATCCAGCCAACAGGCGTGCTGTTTTTTAAATTCTTCTAATTTTCCTGACCAGGCATCATCATTCAGCTGGTAAAAAAACCTCGCCGCCTGTTGCAGGCAGGCACAGCGGTAGCCCTGCTGATTATCATCAATTTTATCTCTGTCCAGCCAGCCTTTGTCCTCCAGCCATTCAAGACTAATCAGCAAAGGGTTACCCGCATGCGTAGACAGGCACTGATAAGGTGAGCCATCATCGTGGGTCGGCCCCAGCGGCAGCATTTGCCAGACTTTAAAACCATGTTTATTCAGGAACTCGATAAAGCGATAGGCCTGATGACCAAAGTCACCATTACCCAGTTCACCCGGCAATGAAGTTGGGTGCAATAAAATGCCTACCCGGCGCTGCCGGCTTATTGCGCTAATGTGTTTATCGGCGGTCATGTTTATTGATGCTGCCCCGGCAACATGGTGCCGCCCATGGCCGGGTCACCCGTGCCAAATGAAAATGCCTTTGACAGGTAGTCGGGTGGCTCTACATTTAACAACTGATAGAGGTTGCTCAAATGCAGTCGATATTGCTCATCAAATGCCGCCACAGATTCTGCTGAGTTGTATTCACCAAACCACCAGAACCAGTCTGAACTTTCGCAGGTTGCCATTTGCATTTCTGCCTGCGCCATCTCCTTAGCAGACAACTTACCTTCGGCGATAACCCGGTCATAGACCTTCTTTGCTTCGACCAGCATATCCCAGGCCCGGTTTTTATCTTTTTCACCGATCCAGGTAGAAAATGTACCGTACACCCAGCTGCCGGCGGCGATTTCATTCAAAGCGACTCTGTGCTGGTGCGACTTGAGATACTCACTGTAGGTCGTCAGTTTTATCCTTTCATGTTGCGACAATTTTTCATAAAGCGCGCTGATAAAGTGATAACCGTTTTCCGGATAATATTCCCAGGCATTTTCACCATCCAGAATAATCGACACCACGGCATCCGGTTTATCCACACAGTTCTCGGCAATTGTTTCCAGGTGGTGCACAAGATTGGCAACGGCATCATCGGCATGCCAGTCAGAATATTTGAAGCCGATAAAATCGGACAGACCGTCATCCCGGAAAAAACAGGCAAGCCTGCTGTCACGATACTGGTAGGCCTGGTGAATGCACTCATCCGGCGAGGTTTCAGATTTCTGCAACGAATTGCGCAACACGGTGGCACCACTCGCCAGCCAGTTTATCCCCATGTCTGAAATCAGCTCAATCGTCTCAGCACTGATGCTGCCTTCAGACGGCCAGCAGCCGTGTGGCTCAAAACCAAAGTAATGTTTAAACACCGCCAAGCCTTTTTGCATATGCCAGCGGCTTCTTTCAACACCGCCAGGGTATTCATTTGCCATCGGCAGTTCAACATCGGGCATTGCCTGACTGGCTGAGTTAATATCGATCAACAATGGCATTATCGGGTGTGCATAAGGTGTCATCGATAACTCAATTCTGCCCGCCTCCGCCAGGTTTCTGTAGCGCCCGATCACGCCACTAATCAGTTCACTGATAATCTCAATTAACGAATGACGATCGTGCAGGTTGAAGTGCATGGCCTTGTTCATTAAATCTTTAATGCGCCTGTCGGTCTTACGCGTGGTCTCGGCAATCCATGCCAGGTGGTACCAGACCAGCATGTCAGCAAAAAAATGTTCCGAGTAATAACTGAGCACTTCCGGATTTTTCAGCGCTGACTCCGCCATCCTGGTCAGTGTTTTAAACACATCGAAGCGTTCAACCAGTCGTTGCCTGTTCGCGCGCAAACACGACCGGACAATGAAGACACGCCGTTCATGACCGAGCGACATCACCGGATCAGCCAGTGCCGCCAGCAACGGATCGCGCAACGCCTTGCCGTGATTCAGGTAGTTTTCCAGCTGCTGTGCATAATCATCAATCTGTTCAAGCAATACCGGTGCAAAGTTGACAACGGCACGGGCGTCCTCATTATGTTCGAGGTGCGCCGCCATTTCGACGTAGTCTTTTATCGCGTGCAAATAGGTCCACGGCAAATGGTATTCACCACTGCGCAGGTCACGATATTCCGGCTGATGCATATGCCAGTAGAGCACAACATTCAGTGGCGGCGTTCGTGTTTCCTTATCGGACATAATGAACTGCCTGGCCGAGCATCTCGGGGGTCACCAATACAACACCACTGGGTGTCACATGAAAGCGTGCTTTATCATCTTCCTCATTCTCGCCGATGATGGTGCCGTCGGGTATCACACAGCGCTTATCAATTACCGCATGAGAGATAATACAGTTCTTACCAATGACCACTTCAGGCAATATCACTGAAGAATCAATTTTGGTGTACTCATCAACTGTAACGTTAGAAAAAAGCAGGGAATGACAAACCAACGCTCCGGAAATAATGCAGCCCCCTGATACCATCGAGTCGACCGCCATGCCCCTTCTGTCATCCTCATCAAAAATAAATTTAGCGGGTGGCGCCTGTTCCTGATGCGTCCAGATATGCCACTCATCATCGTACAGGTTAAGCTCGGGCGTAATGCCAATCAGTTCCAGGTTCGCCTCCCAGAATGCATCGACGGTACCGACATCACGCCAGTAGGCCTGCTTGTTACTTTTGGCAAACGGGAAGGCAAAGGCGCGATATTTACTAATTGCGTATGGAATTATATCCTTGCCAAAATCGTGACTGGAACTGGAGGTATCCGCGTCGCGAATCAGCAACTCAAATAACAGGTCGGTATTAAAGACATAAATACCCATTGAACACAAAGCCTGATCATCTTTGCCCGGCATCGGCTTTGGCTGCTCGGGCTTTTCTGCAAAACTGTTTATCCGCAGGTCATCATCGACCGCCATGACACCAAATGCCGAGGCCTTTTCAAGCGGTACCTCAATACAACCTACAGTTACATCAGCATTGTTTTCCACATGCTCGGCAAGCATCGTGCCATAATCCATTTTGTAGACATGGTCGCCAGCCAGGATCAGAACATACTCGGGCGAATGCGCACGGATAATATCCAGGTTCTGGAAAATAGAATCGGCGGTACCCAAATACCAGCTTGACTCTACCCGCTGTTGTGCCGGTAGCAGCTCGACAAACTCACCAAACTCACCGCGCAAATAACCCCAGCCGCGTTGAATATGCAGGTTCAATGAGTGCGACTTATACTGGGTGAGTACGCCAATCCTGCGGATACCGGAATTGATGCAGTTGGATAGCGGAAAATCAATAATCCGAAACTTGCCGCCAAATGGAACCGCCGGTTTCGCCCGCCACTTGGTCAATTGTTGTAAGCGCTCACCTCGTCCACCGGCCATAATCAAGGCCAGCGTATTCCTGGTCAGATTACTGATAAATCTTGGGGAATTTTCTTCATTCATAAGAACAGCTCTCCTGCTGACAGTAACAATATGCAATTATGAACCGAGGCGCAGCAAACTACTATCATTTTTAGCTTACTACGAAATCCCAGCTAAATAATCAATTCATAACCGAGGCTATATAACCGGTTTTTTTAAGTGTAAAAGTATTAAGTCCAGGAATAAAGTGCCTACATTTGTACATAGAACTTGCGTACCGGTATTCAACAATAGCTATATAATGTCCAGTAACAATGCAAAACGCAACCAGGCCACATTTATGCCAGTGAAGACCTCATTAAAAAATAATATCACCAGCACGCTCAAGGTGATGCAGGCCGAGCTCGATAAAATCAGCCATGCCTGCCATCACGAGCCGTTCAGTGTATTGGGCAACCAGACTGCTCACCAGCGCGAATTCTTGCTTTTTTATTCCCCTGATACAGACAGGCTCTTTATTGGCAAGAAAAAACAGCCAACGCAACGCCTGGGCAACAGTGATTTTTTCGTCTACTCGCAGCAGGTGGATCAACTGGAAGAACATTATTTACTGACACGTACCGATACCAGCGGCATCACCAGCTCACACCACGATCCCTACAGCTTCCTGCCACAGATTGATGATTATGACCTGCACCTGTTCTCTGCCGGTAAACACCTGCACATCTACCGGATCCTCGGCGCACACCCAAAAACCATTGATGGCATTGATGGCATCCTGTTTGCGGTCTGGGCACCGAACGCGACACGCGTCAGCGTTGTCGGTGACTTTAATGCCTGGGATGGCCGGCGCCACCCGATGCGCTCACGCGGCGGCAGCGGTGTCTGGGAACTGTTCATTCCCGGGCTGGAAAATGACACCCTGTATAAATTTGAAATTCGCAGCCGTGAACAGACAACCGTCTCCAAATCCGACCCCTACGCACAGCAGCTCGAGTTACGGCCACGCACCGCCTCGGTGAGCAAGGCAGACTCTAACTTCAACTGGCAGGACGACACATGGATGCAGGCCAGGGCACAAAGTGACTGGCTGCATGCACCGCTGTCGATTTATGAATGCCACCTGGGCTCATGGCAGCGCGATGACAATCACGAATTTTTAAATTACCGTGAACTGGCACATCGCCTGGTGGACTACCTTAAGGACACCGGCTTTACCCATATCGAACTGTTGCCGATTACCGAACACCCGCTCGATGCCTCCTGGGGTTATCAGACTACCGGCTACTTTGCGCCCACCAGCCGCTTCGGTAGTGCTGATGATTTCCGTTACTTTGTTGATTACTTTCACCAGCACGGCATCGGCGTACTGCTTGACTGGGTACCGGCACACTTCCCCAAAGACGAACACGGCCTGGCGCGTTTCGACGGCAGCGCACTCTATGAACACGAAGACCCGCGCCGCGGCGAACACCGCGACTGGGGCACGCTGATTTATAATTATGGCCGCAACGAAGTCAAAAATTTTCTTATTTCGAGCGCCATCTTCTGGCTGGAAGAATGCCACCTCGATGGCCTGCGTGTCGATGCCGTCGCCTCAATGCTGTACCTGGATTATTCCCGCGACGACAACGACTGGATACCGAACCAGCACGGCGGCAATGAAAACATCGAAGCGATTGAGTTTCTGCGTGAATTAAACGTAGTCACCCATGACCGCTTCCCCGGCACTATGATCATGGCGGAAGAGTCCACCGCCTGGCCGCAGGTAACCCGACCAACCAATATTGGTGGCCTGGGTTTCAGCATGAAGTGGAACATGGGCTGGATGCACGACACGCTGAATTATTTTTCCAACGACCCGATTCATCGCCACTATCACCATGACCAGCTAACCTTTGGCCTGTTATACCTGTTTAGTGAAAACTTCATCCTGCCTTTTTCGCACGACGAAGTGGTGCACGGCAAAAGCTCGATGCTGTACAAAATGCCCGGCGACGAGTGGCAGTGTTTTGCCAACCTGCGCCTGCTCTACACTTACACGTTTACCTATCCAGGTAAAAAACTGCTGTTTATGGGCTGTGAGTTTGCTCAGGGTGATGAATGGAACCACGACAAAATACTCGACTGGTATGTGCTGCAATACCCGCAGCATGCAGGCATAAAAAACCTGGTGTCTGATCTTAATAATTTATATAAACAGCAAACTGCGCTGCACAAATATGATTTTGATCCCATCGGATTTAGCTGGATCGACTGCCATGACACTGATCAGTCTGTATTATCCTATATGAGAAAAAGCGATGACGAATCCATTATTGTCGTGCTTAATTTTACACCGGTAATACGCGATAACTATCGTATCGGAGCACCAGAGATGGGCGACTATGAAGTCATCTTTAATTCTGATTCAGAATATTATACTGGTAGCAACAAAGGCAGCCATTCAGTTATTACAGCCGAGAACACTGCTTGGATGAACCTGCCTGCCTCATTATCACTCAGCCTGCCACCTCTGGCCGGGCTGGTACTTAAAAAGAAATCATGAACAAAATTTTATACATCAGTAGCGAAGCCTTCCCGCTTATAAAAACCGGTGGCCTGGCTGACGTCGCCGGTAGTTTGCCTACTGCACTGACAAAACAATCACAGGATGTGCGCCTGTTATTGCCCGCCTATCCGGAAGTTCTCAGCAAGATCAGGAAAAATAAAAAAGTTTCAACAACCAGTTATTACAATCTGTCCGTAGAGATTATTGAAACACGATTACCCGGCAGTAACATCATCGTCTGGCTGGTCGACTGTCCTGCTCTATTTAACCGCCCTGGTGGCCCTTATACCGATAAACATGGACAGGCATGGCATGACAATGCGCTGCGTTTTGCTGTTTTCTGCCATGTCGCCGTTGATATTGCCTTAAACAAACTGCTGTCCAACTGGCAGCCCGATGTGGTTCATTGCAATGACTGGCAAGCTGGTTTGGTACCCGCCCTGCTAAGCTTGCATCGCAAAAGACCTGCTACAGTTTTTACCATTCACAATCTGGCTTATCAGGGCATATTCGATCAGCAAACCTTTGTAGATTTACATCTCCCTGAAGAACTATGGCACATCAATGGCCTTGAATTTTACGGACAGCTTTCTTTTATCAAGGGTGGCCTTGCTTATGCGGATAAAATTACCACAGTCAGCCCCAGTTATGCACGTGAAATTCTCCAGCCTGAATTTGGTTACAGCCTTGATGGCCTGTTAAACAGCCGCAGTAAACACCTCTCCGGTATCCTGAATGGTATCGATGAAAAACACTGGAACCCGGGCACCGACAAATACCTGGAACATAAATATAACCGGCGCTCTCTGAATAAAAAATCAATCAACAAAACTGAGTTACAACAGCAGCTGTCGCTACCTGTTGATGCTTCGACCATGATGATTGGTATGGTCAGCCGCCTTGTACAACAGAAAGGTCTCGATATTATTTTACAGAGCCTGGCAACATTATTTACCCTGCCTGTCCAGTTAGTGATATTGGGCACGGGTGAAACTCACTATGAATTGCAGCTTTCGGAATGGGCACAACGACAGCCGGATCAGTTAAAGGTTGTTATTGGCTACAATGAACCACTCGCTCATAGAATTGAAGCAGCCAGTGATGTTTACCTGATGCCTTCCACGTTCGAACCCTGTGGTCTTAACCAGTTATACAGTTTGCGTTATGGCAACCTGCCCGTTGTCACTCCGGTTGGCGGGCTTGCTGACACGGTAACAGATGCCAGTGAAGAAAACATTAAAAACGATACAGCCAATGGCTTCGTCATCAATGAACAATCTCCAGCGGCACTGTTATCAACAATACAACGCGCGTTAACACTATACCAGCAACCTGAAATTTGGCGTCAATTACAGATCAACGCAATGAGTGCTGATTTTTCATGGCAGGCCAGTGCCAGGCGCTATATCAGCCTGTATCAGCAAATACTGGAAGCGCATTAACTCAAACGCTTACTCACTATTTATTTTTCAGCGACAGCCGCCTTATCAACATACCAGTTAATATCACCCAGGCGGTTAATCGGTAATGCCTCGCCTTCTTTAATACGCCTAATAATATTGGCCTTGGCTTCGCCTGCCGCCAAAACCACTCGACACCGAGCATTACTCAAAGTGCCGCAACTTAACGACACGCGCTCAGCGGGCGGCTTGGGTGAGCCATACACAGGAACCACTGAGCGTTTATCATTGAGCGCTTCATGATCAGGAAACAGGCTCGCGGTATGCCCATCCTCGCCCATACCGAGGAAGACAATATCAAAACTTGCAACCGAACTGATTTCCTGACGATAAGCTTCAGCAGCTTTGTCGGCACCAAGCTCCGCTGGAATAACATGAACATGTGTATTAGATAAATTTGACCAGAAATACTTTTCTAGCATTACGTCGTTGCGTTCTGCATCGCCCTGAGGCAAACAACGTTCATCGCCCAGATACCAGTGAACCTTATCCCAGGGTAAAGACTTTTCTGCCAGATAACCAAGACAGATTGCCGGTGTCTTGCCGCCAGGAAGTGCTACCTGGCAAATTCCGTTTTTCTGAATGCTTTCTGTTATTTTATCCGCAATAAAATCGGCTGCCGCTGCTGAAGCCTGGTTAAACTCACTGTATATAAACCATTGATGCATAGCTATTAGCTGGGTTTGTGCCAACCACCCTCACAGTCCTCAAACAGGGCATCCATACCCGGCACATCCCAGGTGCCAGAACGATAACGTTCGACAGAAATCCTGTCTTTCCATGCATTTAAAATCGGCTCTATAATCGACCACGATTCTTCAACTTCATCAGCACGTGAAAACAAGGTTGCATCCCCTGTCAGCACATCGTGCAGCAGCACCTCATAGGCGTCTGAAACATCTTCACCATTTTCCGAATAAGGTGCACGCATCACCATGCGTTGCGTGTCGGTAGTCAGGCCTGGCATTTTTGCATTCATTCTCAGGGCTATACCTTCATCTGGATGCAGGCGAAACACCAGTGAATTTGGCAATGGCGGGTTCGAATGGGTATCGAATAAATTGAACGGCGGTTTTCTAAAGCGGATGACGATTTCTGATACACGCTCTGGTAAGCGTTTTCCGGTCCAGAGAATAAATGGTACACCCTGCCAACGCCAGTTATCAATATGGAAACGAACGCCAGCAAAAGTCTCTGCCACCGAGTCAACAGAGACACCGTCTTCAGCCACATAGGCCTTTATCGATTCATCATCAATATGACCTGAACCATATTGTGCCGCTACCGCCTGGTTCTTGATATTTTCCGTCTCAATCTGTCGAACAGCGCGCAGCACTTTTATTTTTTCATCACGAACAGCATCCGCAGTAAACTCTACCGGCGGCTCCATTGCGACCAGTGTCATCACCTGCATTAAGTGGCTTTGGATCATGTCACGCAATGCGCCTGATTTTTCATAATAATTTGCACGATACTCAATGCCAATAGACTCGGCAGCAGATATCTGAATATGATCAATAAAGTTCCGGTTCCAGAGCGGCTCAAGGATGCTGTTTGAGAAACGGTATACCAGCAGGTTCTGCACGCTTTCTTTGCCCAGGTAATGGTCAATTCGGTAGATCTGTGATTCGTTCAACAATTCCTGCAATTCCCGATTCAGTTGTTGCGCGCTTTCTAAATTCATACCAAAAGGCTTTTCAATAACCACCCGCCTGAAGCCGTTATCTTCATGGGCCAGCCCGAGCCGATGCAATCCCCCAGCAATAGTGGTATACCAGCGCGGAGGCACTGCACAATAGAACACCGCATTAGTGACCCCATGTATCGGCTCAAGTGCCGCCTCTAAATCCTGATAGGTTTTTTCTTCCTGCAAGTCACCATCGACCATGCTGCACATGGCAGTAAATTCAGACCACTGCTGATCATTAATTTTAATATCCGGTGCATAATCAAGCATGCCCTGATGCAGCGCATCCAGCCATCCTTCACGGCTCCGGCCTTTTAAAACACCAATAACTCTGCTTTCGGAATGCAACAGACCACAGCGCAACATCTTGATCAATGACGGGATTAACTTACGCTTGGTCAGATCACCACCCGCACCTAAAATAACAATATTGGCCGGTTCAGTCGGCTCACCCAGGCACGCACTTACTTCAATATTTTTCATCACTGAACCTCAGCAATTAATCACCGGAACGAATACTATGACCACCAAAACCGGCACGCATGGCATTGAGCACCTTGCCGGAAAATGATGGATCCTGTCGGCTTCGAAAACGCATTTGCAAAGCCAGCGTCAACACCGGTGTCGGCACACCCAGCTCAATCGAATCCTGCACCGTCCAGCGGCCTTCACCAGAATCATCAACAAAATCACTGAGTGATGACAGGCTTTTGTCATCAGCAAACGCATCGACGATTAAATCCAGCAACCAGGAACGCACCACGCTACCGTGCTGCCAGATTTCTGAAATCTGCTGCAGGTCAAGATCCATTTCCTGCTTGGCATCGAGCATTTCAAAGCCTTCGGCAAAGGCCTGCATCATGCCGTACTCAATGCCATTGTGAACCATCTTGACGTAATGCCCCGCACCGGCAGGGCCGACATGTCCCCAGCCTTTATCTTTTGCCGGTGCCAGTGACTCAAGCGCCGGCTGAACCATCGCTACCGCCTCATCGCTACCACCGGCCATGATGCTATAACCATTCTCCAGCCCCCAGATTCCACCCGAGGTGCCCGAATCCACAAAGTGTATGCCCTGCACCTGTAGATCAGCCGCTCGCTGTTTGGATAAATTAAAATTTGAGTTACCGCCATCGACCAGTAAATCGCCTTCAGTCATGCCAGCATTGATTAAAGACTCGATGCTTTGATCAACAAACTGATGCGGTACCATTAACCAGATAACCCGTGGTGCTGTCATCGTCCTGACCAACTCATCAAGACTGCTAGCCGCCGCCACATTATCCAGTTCATCAGCGAGCATTGCGGCACTATCTGCATCAACATCAAAAACAACAAGTTCATGCCCATCTCGAACCAGGCGCCGCACCATGTTCGCCCCCATTCTGCCTAAGCCAATCATCGCTAATTTCATGCATCACCTTTTTAGTTAATGGGTCCTCGTAAAAAATATTAACAAGGTTTATTACAATAGAGTTTAACGTTATTTATTAAGTAGTTGTTGATATTAATTAATGCCTTGATTGATGCACCTGCACCATTGTTGTGAAAACAATGACGGTAAAGTAAATAATTGTCACATGATAATGCGCCCCCTAATTACAATAGGCATTGAAAAAATCAGGTAAAGCGAAGAAACTGGAAATTAGCCTAACTTTAAAACCGCATCTTTGAGCAAAGCGTACAAGGGAATAATATTGCTTTCATGGCTAACACTATCAGTGCTCCAGATATTACGCACACCCGCCTCTATCATGCGTTGTTTTGCATCAGTCGCAAACAGGGCATGGGTCACCAGTATATCGACGTGTTCTGCCTTCTTTGACAAACACTCAGCAATGGTTACTGACAATGTCTGTCCACTGCTGACCATGTCATCGACCAATACCACAGCACGCCCCTCTAAATTAATCTCAGGCAGAGTGACTTCAACATTTTTATCACCAGTGCGAATTTTATTGCAGGCACCATAGCGCCACTGGCTTGGCCTGGCCACGGCGCTCACCCACTGCTCTGATTCAGCGTCAGGCCCCAGCACTATGGGGTCTTCAAAACGCTCACGCAAAAATTCTGCCATCAACGATGTCGCCGACAAAGTCACCGCCTGTGCAGCTGGCACGGCCTGCTCCAGATACTGGATACGATGCAGATGTGGATCAACGGTAATCACATTATCAAAAAGATCTGCAAGAAAACGGCCGACGATAGGCTGGCTCACGGCCTCGCCGGGATGAAACGCCTTGTCCTGGCGCATATAACAGAGATAAGGCACGACCAGGGTCAGCGTTTTTGCCCCCAGTTCACGCGCCGTTTTTGCCGCCAGCAATAACTCCAGTAATTTTTCATTGGGGTGATCGAGACTGCGGCAGAACACAACATGCCCGGATAGTTCGGCGGGTAGCGTCAGCCTGTTTTCACCATCGGGAAAACGGTGCCGTTGAATAATATGGCAGGGCACAGCCAGTGCCTGTGCCAGTTTATGAGACTGCTTTTGATAATCATCAAAACCCAGAAGCATCATGACCGGCGACATCAGAATTCCACAAACGCTTTGGGTATATCTGTTTCTTTGCCGATCTGATAACCACTATCACGTTCACATAAGGTAAGCGCAAAATTAAAGTCAGAAGGAAACTCTGCATAGATACGGTATAACGGTTCACCCTTGTTAACCTTATCACCTAACTTTTTAAACAGATCAACGCCCGCGCCTTTATCGATAGGCGCACCGGCGAAGCGCGCAATATGCGCCATCTGTAAATTATCAATATTCACGACAACACCATCTACGGGTGCAAGCACCTCATGCGTCAGCTGCCCCAGTTCAAACTTTTTAGCTTGAACACCCTGAGCATTGATAATCGTATTCATCATATCCAGTGCCCGGCCGGAATCCAGAATGTCTCGCGCAATCGAATAGCCCTTACCGCCACGTACATCAGGATCGAACTCCAATACCCGCCCGGCAAGATGTAATGCTTTCTGGCGCAGATCATCTGGCGCATCGGGAGAATTCTGCAACACCTGCATCACATCACGGCATTCCAGTACCGGGCCGATACCGGAACCAACAGGCTGGCGGCCATCAGTAATAATGACTTCCAGCTGTATATCGAGCTGATCACCAACAAACTCAAATAATTTACGCAATCGCTGGGCCTGTCGCATGTGACGAACTTTTGCAGTCGGCCCCACAGGAATATCAACAAGCAAATGTGTCGAACCTGCGGCAAGTTTCTTTGACAGAATAGAGGCCACCATCTGGCCAAGGGAGTCGATGCCAAGCGGCCGTTCCACGGCAATCAAAATATCATCGGCGGGTGACAGCTCAGCCGTGCCACCCCAGGCCAGACAGGCTCGATGTTTGCGCACGATATCATGCAGCCCCTTGATATTAAGCTCAACATTCGCCAGCACCTCCATGGTATCGGCGGTGCCCGCCGGTGAGGTAATGGCACGGCTTGAGGTCTTGGGAATTAACATACCGTGTGCGGCCACAATGGGCACAACCAGCATTGAGGTGCGGTTACCGGGAACGCCGCCAATGCAGTGTTTATCTGCCACCAGCGATTCTTTCCAGTCCAGTCTTTCACCCGATTCCAGCATGGCGCGGGTCAAAAAAAACACCTCATCACGATCCATATCGGTTTGCCCGGAGGCAACCAGAAAGGCAGAAATTTCAGTTTTCGAATAACGCTTGTCAGTAATGTCGTTAATGATACGACAGAAGTCTTCCTGACTAAGTCGTTCACCTGCAATTTTACGCCGCACCGCATTCATCGAGGCAGGCGGCTCGGCATGTTCAATGCTAACCAGATGACCTTCACTTAAGCCCAGCTTATCGAAGGCCTCTTCAGACAATCCCAGCACGGTGGGGGTGACAATACTGTCATCATCAACAACATTTAATACCGCAAGAATGCGTCGGCCATCCGAGCGAATTTCCACCTTGGAAAGCGCCTGAAAACCCTCAGCCCGATAAAGCTCACAATCACGATGTAAATAGGCCACGTTTTCATGGTAAGTATCAATACCCAGGCGACGTAACTGGAGTGTTTCCTTCTTTAATTTAGATGTTTTAGCCATACGTCTTAATGCCTGCCTGATGGTAAAAAAAATAGAACTGAATCAAAGACAAATAATACAACAATTTATTTAGAAAAGACGTGCTCACTGGCGCGGTTTTTTCTGATCCAGATGTTCATACAGCCAGCCATACCACTGATCAAAGCTCGCCTGATCGAGCGCACCGACCGAGGAACGTTTACTGAGGTCATTAGTATAAATAGCTTCGCCCTCCAGCGTCGAGGACACCCCGCCCGCCTCGCTAAAGATCAACTGGCCCGCGGCATAATCCCAGATGTTCGAGGCACCGTGCAGGTAAACATGTACCCGCGATGCCGCCAGCCAGCACCAGTCGAGCGCCACCGAACCATAACTGCGTTGCGAGGCATACGGCTGTTGCGCAACCAGATCCATAGCAAGCTGCGCTGGCAGGCGCTTAAAATCAATCAGCGCCGTGCATTTTGAAAGCGGCAGACCGGCCGGGCGAACCGACAGCGGCGCATCATTGAGAAAAGCCCCCTGCCCGCGTACCGCCACAAAACACTCATCGCGATTCGGGTCGTAAACAATGCCCAGCGTCGGCACACCGCGCTCAATCAAAGCCAGCGATACCGCATAGTAAGGCGTGCCCACGGCAAAGTTACTGGTACCATCGAGCGGGTCAAGACACCACAGCGAATCGCTATTGCTCAACAGCCCGGCCTGCTCCTGCGCGGTCATCTCTTCACCAAGAAAACCGGTATCCGGGTAATGCTGTTGCAACTCACGCGAAATCCGCGCCTGCGTCGCCAGGTCCGCCTCGGTGACAAAGCTGCCATCCGCCTTGATACTGCGCTGCACATCAGCAAAGCGCGGCAGCAGTTCTTCGCGTGCGGCGGTAATGATGATTTGTTTTAGTTTGGGGAGGTTGTGGTTCATAGGACGATTCATTTGTTTGTGCTGTGTGTATTTCTTATTGTACCCATGTTCCTGCGTGGAATGATGCAAAAAAATTTCATTTCGATAAATTTATCAGGAATAAATTTAAACAGCCGTTTGTGGCTGGCCCTTTAGGGCGAAAGGCAGGAAACCTGAAGTACAGAACCGTGGCCTTTATGGTGACGAGACAAAATCGTCTGAAACGATTCTTAACATGCATTTTATGCATGGCCCAAAGGGTGGAGGGCAGGAAGCCCGAAATAAATCTGCTTGCCATAGCCAATCCAATGGGCTCTATTGTCCTTTTCATCATAAAAACGTGATTGATAAAATTAAAAGAAGCAAGACGTTTTAATTCTAGTGAAATAGCGTAGACTGATTGCACTGAGTGGCACTAGAATATATACAACCAAAAACACAGGCTAACGACCATGAACAAACTTCTCACAACAGGCTTTATGCTGATACTCGTCGCCCTCATGTCATCCTGCTCAAGCCAAACCACCTACGGCGACCCGGATGCCCAGCGTGAACGTTCCAAACAGGCACAGGATGAAATGCGCAGGGATACATCAAGATAGAGCCAAACAGGCCTGCCTTTTTATTCGGGAACAAAGAGAAGCCTTATAGTCGCCGGACAAAAGATAAAAAACACCACCGAGTGGAAACACCAGGCTTAATATCGAGAAAACTTTTAATGGCCGTTTATATTGTAGCCATGCCTTCCCCGCTATAACCTCTGCCGGTACGTTTGCTGATTTTGTTAATGCGCCTAATACCAGGGGCACAATAACAGCGATTAATGCATAGCCTGGCCAGTCCATAATAGCCTCCACTTATTTGTCTCTCGCCCGACAGTATCGCAGGTTAGATTAGCGCCTATTTGTATAAGCATATTAGAAATAATTGCACTTTGAGTCAGGTTTTTATAAATCAATCGCACCTGAGCCTGTTGCACCTGTTACCACACTCCAGCGTGAAACGATGTCATCATATGCCCAGGCAAAAGTGTTTCGCTAATATATTTTAAATTTCCACAATGCCCAGAATTTTGCTCAGGTTTATTTAAAAAGCAATGGGCGTACACTAATCTACCAAGGTCATAAATATACGAAGTGGCGAAAAAATAAACTGGCAGAAAAAACTGAGTGGGGGCATTTAAAATGACTGACAAAATAGTGGATATAACATTACACATCGACGAGGAAACAACGCCGGAAGATCGGGATAAATTTTGCGATACGTTATTAGATATGCCCGGCGTTATGTCTGCGTCATGCCGTGACAAACACCATCATTTAATGGTGATCGAGTACGACCCGGACATGATCAACCCGAAGGAGTTTGTGTCAGCGGCACAGCACCGTGGCTTGCATTCAGAGTTGATTGGGATGTTGTGAGGGTGAGATAGCGGACCTTATAATCGTTCCCACGCTCCAGCGTGGGAACGATGTAATACTTCAGAATATTGTTCTGTTACTTATACAGCTGCGCCAGCTTACTTGCAAAAAAACGTTCACCCCAAAGTGATAAACTTTTCTGCTCTACTGGTTTTAGAAATCTTTCCACATCAACCTTCGCATCCATCCAGACGACAGAAGAAATCTTTTCGCCCAAAGCATTTACCAGCCAGACTTCATCAACGTTAATTGCCTGGTCTTTCCATGGGCGCGGCAACCTCAAAAAATCCGGCCTGCCATAAAGCAAACAGCATAATCTCCTGAACAATTTCCTTTAGGGCATTCTCCTCTTCAATAGCACCAACGGATTTATATTCAGCCAGACGCTTTTGAATTAAAGCGATCATAAAGCCAGCGCCCTTAACAACTCGTCAACAAACATTCTTTCTCGCTTGCCTTTATACACATCTAACAACCTGGTAATACTTGACGAAGGCACCGCCCTGATAGCCTGCTCATCAATACGCAAACCATCCAGCAAAAAATCCAGCCCCTGCCAGGGCAACTTACGCAAATACACCAGATCCAGCAAAGCCCGTAATGGATCAGCAATCAGCGCCACCTGATGCTGCAACTCATATCGTGACACCGCCTCAAGAAAATACCCCGATTGAACAGTCATACGCTGAAACTCAAACTTGCCTAACAGCTCATGCTCATAACTTACCGACTTACCCGTCGCAGTAACACTCAACACACTACGCACCGCTTCCGGAATCCAGCCGTGATAACTCAGCGCCGATTCCGCAGAGACATAACTGCCCGGCACTAACTGCTGAGCCAGGGCAAAGGAATGCACCGGATAGTCCCGGAACTTATCCGCCAGCACATAAAGCCCCCGCTTCACCCTAAGTAACTCACCAGCTTTCAGGGCGCGATTTACCTGACCATAACGCCGGGCCTCACTGCCACCCAACAGGCGCTCAATTTGCCCTGCCGCCAGAACATGGTTGGTAGCACCGGCATCGATAATAAGCTCAGTTAAAGGAGTCATGACGTTAATTTACAGAAACTTCCATATTTTGCAAGTTTCTGGAAATATTTGATTAGTAAAAAACAGGCTAAATTATGCTTTCTTATTGATTTTGTTAGATATGTTGATGATTCTGGTTTCCACGTGGGAACGCAGGTGTGGATGCTCCAGCGTCCCAGCTACCTCTGCTTGCACGATATTATCGACCAAACAGGCCCTTAAGTTTATCTTTAACCTTATCTTCTAACTTGCTTTTGGCTTTATCCTCAAGCCTGGCCTTTTCTTCGTCAAATTTTTGCTGTGCCTTTTCTTTCAGTTTTTTCACCTGCGCATCAACAATCTCTTTTTTAACAACATCGCCGGCACGGTCGGTTAAACGTTTTAGTATTTCATTGGCAATCTCGCCAGGCGTTGCGCCTTTACTGCCGCCAAGGTCTCTCATGTCAAAGCGTGGCAAGGTAAGCTGGTATTCCTTATTTTTCAGCGCCGCGACCCTGGCCTGTATGCCACCATCAGCAAAGGTAACCCGCCGTATTATCAGGCGTGGTTCGCTCGAACCACCAGCAGCCGCTTCCCGGGTTTCCTGGCCCTGCGCACTGTCTTTAGCACCCGCGGCCAGGTTGTCCTTCAGTTCATTCAAGTTGGTTTTATTGTCTTCATTAACCTCAACAAACACCTGCGGAGCCAGCACGGCAATCTCATTAATGACATAAGGCTCTTCCTGCAAAGACTCAAGGTCGATACCGACGCGAATCTCACCCAGTGAAAAGGCATTAGCAAACTCATAACCAGCGGGATTACCAATAGTCAGCCCGGTAATAGCAGCAGTGCCGTTAGCCAGGTCCGTTTTGACACCATCGACAAGCACAGACGTCTGTGTCGCCTCACTACCATATTTCTCAATGGCCGCCTCAATCAGGGCATCAAGATTGGTCAGTACAAAATAAACGCCTGCCGCTATAGCGATGATAATAATTAGAATTAGGGCTGGGATTAGTTTTTTCATGGGTATGCCTGGGTTAGTGGTTGTTTTTAATATTAGAGATGATTGTTTTTTGGGGTGGGCTTTTTTGTTGACATGGGTTTTTGATTTGAGAGCAAATATCACAATCAATATCTATTTATCATCCTGCATCTTTTCCCAGAAATCACTATCCATGCGTTTAATGACGACTGTTTGTTCAGTCTGCATGCCTAAGCCGAAATCATAGATGTATTCAGCCAGCTTAGCCCCATCTATAAGCACGACGTTTGTTGTTCCATTCAGGCTATCCGCATAGTCTATTGCGGCTTTGCTATAGCTTGAAGTAGTAATAAATACACCTTTGTTCGATTGAGCTACAGCTACGCGCCAACAAACCTCTGAACATCTTCCCGGCCTATGGTGTTTTCTCGTTTATATCGTTTAGCCTGTATGTGTATGCGGCCCAAACCAAGAAGGTCTTCTTTGATGATGCCGTCAATACCGCCATCATTAGACTGTTGAGTTACCTGGCCTGCATCCTTAACCAACCCACCATAGCCCATTTTATCCAGCAACTTAACAACGAGCTTTTCAAACTCGTAGGGGGTTTTGCTTAGGATAGTATCCAGTATATCTTCGTAAACATTATCGCGAATGCTATCAGAAGCCTGAGTTAGCGCTTCATCAGGCGTTATTTCAGAAATTAATACTGCACTTGTATCATTACTATTAAGTTCGTCTTTTTTCGCTTTTTTAAGCGCCTCATGTTCTGCAATTTTCTCTTTAACATGCGCTTTTATGGCAGCCTCATCGCCAACCAAAGTAAGCCCCAGCTCTGTTATTCTGCAATAACCCCGCTTAGGTCGTTCGACAAGTTTAGCAATCGATAAATAAGTGAGGGCCCAACTGATTCGATCCAGGAATATCCGTCCATTACCAGACTTATATTCGGTTGCCTGCTCTTCTTCGCTTAGGCCTATTTTTTTTGCCAAAGGATCTTCAAGCTCCTTCCACCGAATAGTACCTACATCGGCTTTGGCCAGCTCAGCTAGTACTGCTGGTATTATTTCGTGGTATTTTGGGATGGGCATTTTTATTTCCTACATATAACTTTATAGCTCATTAATCAATATTAGAAACTATTGCTCTCTGACTCGGTTTACACGGCTTTTGATAACTCATTCCTTGTTACTCTTTATCTTATTATATTGGCTGAACAGAATTAGCTAATCGTTTTTCTTGACCAAATGGCGTTGTATAAAAACGTTGCTCAATACCGTAGAGCAATAATTTAAGCTCATCATCGGCTGTGATTTCAAACTTGCTGTTATCTTTATCAAACTTCAGTTTTTGTTCACAGTAGCTATCTATATAAGACAGCATATCCTCCCTATCTTCTTCAGACATATCTTTGAGTGTTGCCATTGCAAGCGCAATACGTTTTCTGTTTGGTTTTGAAACCTTGTCCATGTCATAGCCATTGGCTAGCTCAATAAAGGATTCATCAAGGAAGTCAGAAACCTCTTCATTAGTTGCTTCTTTATACAGCACATCAATACCTTTAAAAATACTGGATATAGTTGCTAGATTCCTGAACATTAGAGTGTCAGTATCTTTTATATAAACAGCATCAGGAATAGTATTTACAACCAGTCGTTTCTCAGACTTCTCGATTTCAGCCACTTCTCCAAAAGCAACCATCTTTTTACTGACAAACAGAGATGGGGTGATTTTTTGGAAATAGAAGTCATCACCCTGCACAGCACAAAGAAACGATATTTTTGAAAACCTATCCTTAGACAGGTCATCATAATCTTTAGAATCAAAGTCATTCTTTACCAAATCAATACAATATGGTTGATTCGAAAAGTCTCCTAACATGAACCAGCTATCTTCATCCAGATTGTGATCTGGGTTATAAGGCACACATATGCCAGCATCAACGATTATGGTTTCAAAAAGCGTATGATCTGAGATTAACTTAAAAATTGGCTTCTTTCTCAGCCCTTTTACCTTAGCTAGTACTTGATCCATGAGTTAACTCCTTTCGATAAACGTATAATTATTTATTCTGTTTGCCTCCGGAATATCTATTTCATCCGGCGTTTTGTATTTGTGACGACTGATCAGAAATATGGCTGCGCCTCTTTTTGTTTTGATGTTGTAAAATTCAAAACCATAGAGCAGAAACAGTGGATTAAAATACAGCGCCTGTGACAGAAAGGTAAAAACAAATAAGACGCCGTAAACAAAAATAAGTGCTTCCCAACTTCCTATACTCAATGCTACAAAGAAGTAGCCCAAATAACTCGGTAGAAAGCTGTTATTGGCGTGTTCAATGCTAATCACATCGCCTTGCTTAAATGGATCTTTACCAAGACCTGAACTCAGCAAAATACTTAAACCTGTTAACAGAATAGGAACAAGGATATAGCTTAAATAAGAAACATAGTTTGGCATAGTTGCCAGATAGGCGTACTGCGGAAAGAACTGGTCAAGCGCACAACCATTTTGCACCAGATAGATAATCACCAACAGTGATGTTGCGTTAAACGTTAGCAATAGACGAAATGCAAAGTTCATTATTTGACAGTGACCTGACCGTTCATTAGCATGGAGAGTAGCCAGTCTCGTAACTCAATCAAGGTTTGGTTTTCTTGATTTACGATCCCAGCTTTCTCGAATAGCTCCCTTGTTATTTCTTCAAACCTTTCAAACATTTCTGCGTGGGGTTTGCCTGGTTTTAAAACAGGAATCTTTCTCAAAAGCTGAATTCCAATAGCTGGTCTTGTAGTTCCAGAAGTACTCTTCAAAACTTGCTTGTAGAATTCTTCACTTTTTATCGATGTATACACGAATCCAGCGTATTCAGGCTTTTTAGGGTTTATAACCGATAATGTAGGCGAAAGAGCATACCTAAATTTTTGTTTTCTTAATCGGACGACTTTACCTACCGTACCTACTCTCCCATAGCCAATAGAGTACTGGCCTATTTCGTAATCCTTTTCTTGTTTTAAAACAAACTCTTCATTAATAACACGAGCCTTGGCAATAGATATATTGCCCGCTTCATCAATATCCCCAATACCAGCGAATGGAAATCCATTTTCCACCTCTTTTGGCGCTCTATGACTAGGATGTGGATCTATAACATCTGCGAAATACTCAATAGGAACTAGCACCCACCCCTCCGGGATTTCACGTTTCAGGGTTGGGTTGTAGACCATTTTACCGCCAGAGGTTTTGTAGGGTTTGCCGTTGGTATCGGGGAAGTCGAACTGTACGAACCAGTAGTCGTATAGAGTTTTCGCCATCGCCTCCAGCTTAGTATTGATGCGGTTATTGAGTTCGATTTTTTTATCTAATGCAGAGAGAACATCAGCAATTTTTATTTGTTCTGATTTATCGGGAACTGGTAGCTCATAAAGCTTCAGTACTCCCTCGTTAACTCGCTTTCTTCCAGACGTACCTTCCATACAGCCAATTGCTCTTTTTCGGAAAGCAGGACTTCTAGCCAAATAGTATAAGTATTCATTGTGAGCATTAGATTTTGCTCGCAGCACTATAAATTCTGATGACCCAAAGGCAACCTCATCATCTTCTAATATATCGACAAATGCCGTTTTACCATTTTCTAAGCAGGGCGTTATCTTTGCCAACAATACATCACCATTTCTAAATTTTGGCCCGGATCGATATTCAGCTAACTCAAATCCATTAATTTTTCTTTGAAACTCCTTAAGACTCGCCATAGGAATTTTCTTTGCAACACTGCCATCCTTAATCTTTTCTGGAGGATTGAAGTAAGCAATCGACCTAATTTCAGTAGATTTGAGCTTACTCATACTTCAACCCCGCTAACTGCTTCTTTATTTCCTTTTCCAGTTCACGGGACTGACTGAACAGGCTATCCAGATTATCAGTATAAGCTTTCATCTTTTCACCAAACTCTTCCGGCGTGATATCCACATACTCGATCTTGACATCAAAATACTGGCCGGCACTGAGCGAGTAATTCTTGGCGGCAATATCCTCATAGCTGACAGCAACCGAGAAATCCTCCTGTGCTTCTTTGGCATTAAACACATCAATAATGCGCTGCTCTTCTTCTGGTGAGAGCACGGTTTTCTGATTTTTACCCTCCTTGATCTTTTGCCCCAGGCTAGAGGCATCCACCAGCACCACATCACCCTTGTTACTGTCATCCATAAACAGGATGGAGACATTGGTGCCAGTGGTGGCGAAGATATTACTGGGCATTGAGACTACACCAGCCAGCATTTTTTCATCAATCAATTTCTGGCGAATTTTTTTGTCGATACCCGATTGCGCGGTGATGAAGCCGGTAGGCACTACCACGGCAGCTTTGCCACCTGGTTTCAGTGAATAGATAATGTGCTGCAGGAACAGCTGGTAGATCTCCATCTTATCTTTGGCTTTTGCCTTGATTTTTGGAATACCGGCAAAGAAGCGCGGCTTGTTTTCCTTGCTGTCGAGATCATCACGGAAGTCGCTGAAATCCAGTTTGAATGGCGGGTTGGAAACAATGTAATCGAAATGCTTCAGTTGCCGACCGTCCTTGCCACTCTCGACATGATACGGGTGAAGAATGGTATTACCCTGAATCACATTGGGGATGGAGTGCACCAACTTGTTCAGGATCAAGTTAAGGCGCAGCAGATTGGATGACTTCTGTGAGATATCCTGGGTGTAGATACTGCAGCTGTTTTCACCGATGGCATGGGCCACATTCATCAACAGTGTGCCGGAACCTGCCGAAGGATCGTAGACACTAACGTTTTTAACTTTGCCCTGCTGGTCTTTGGGCACCAGAATTTCTGCCATGATGCGTGCCACAGCATGCGGGGTAAAATACTCGGCATATTTACCGCCGGAATTGCTGTTGTAATCCTTGATCAGGTATTCAAATAGATTGGCGTAGAAATCAAACTTCTGGTTGAAGATACGCTCAAAGCTGAACTCAACCAGCTTATTGATAATCGCGCGGCAGAAGTTGTCTTGTTTAGATTCGTCGGCGATGTACTGGCTTAAACGGTCGAACAACACCACCTTGGAACCACCATCGGTTTTTACCGCGAACACGTCATTATTGGTAATGGCGATGTCCATCAGGGTATCGTCAAACAACTTGGCGAAGTCCGGCGCGTTCTGCTGGCTGAACAGGTAGCTGACAAAGTGACTGGGCTTCAGGCGCGCGGTATTCCCCCCCATTTGTAGCTGCAGCATTTCCAGCTCGTCTTCACTCATATTGGTGAGTGCTTCTTCCCAGTTTTCTGCCTTTGCGAGTTTGCTGTCGATCTTTTTCGCCTCGTAGGCGAATTTATCATTGAGAAACTTATACAAAAAAGATTGGGTGATGATTTTGAATTCATTACCATCGTTACCCAGGCCATAGTTGGCACAGATGGTTTTCAGGCTGTCGATCAGTTGCCGGGTTTTCTGTTGAAACTCGAGTTCTACCACGTACGTGCTCCGGTGTTAAATTCTTTTAAATACTCTGCGACCACCATGCGGTTAATGTAGCGCGAGGCATCGGCGTTGAGTTTGATTTTCTGCTCGTTCATAAAGCGCTTGATGACCAGCGGCATCATCTCTCGCTCGAAATAGCTTTCGTTATCGAGAATGTTCGTGTTTTGCAGTACCTGTTCGTCGGCGTCTTGTTTGACACCAACAAGGGCCTCAAATATTTTCCGCTCCGTCTCACTGATACCACCGTGTTCTTGCAGGCGCTTGTGAATGCGGGTGTATTTTACATCACCCTGATACTTTTGACGTAACTGGTTATTTTGGCGATTCAGCTCTTTTACTCGTTCGTGAATTTTACTTAGCGCATCAATGTTGGCCACCATTTCATCCTGAGTGACCTCGCTGAGGTTCTTTTTCTTGAACAGGCGTTCCAGCTCTTCTTTGAGCATGATGAATTTGGGGTCTTGCTGGTCGAAGTTATCTGCCAGGGCTTCACGGGCCTGACGCAACGTGTTTTTTAGCTGATCAGCCAGCACCAGTTCTTCTTCACCAATTTTGGTGAATTTAAAGATGACATCTTCCAGCGCCACATTGAGCAGGTTGGTAGTGTCAGTGCCCGACTCGAGGTTTTCCTTCAGATTTAGCAGATCAAGATGGTTGCTGGTTTCGCGGTACAGAAGGTTGAGCTTGGCAAAGTCCAGCTTGTCGAGGAAGCTGTATTCACCTTGCAGGCGAATCAGGTTGTAGAGGCTTTTAGCATCGAGTAATGCCTTCTTCAGTGCCAGCACGGCCTGGCGATCCTGCATCTGGCTGATTTGTTTAGAAAATTCTTCAGCATTGTCTGTATCAAACATAAACAATACGTCTTTGATATGTTCGATTTCTTCCTGGATTTCTTCCTGCGACTTGAATAGATGGGAGTAGTGTTCCATCTCATCGCCCAGCTCAGCCTGCAATTCATCAAAATAGGCCTTGTTGGTCGCATCGAACTCCTTGCGAATATCAGCAAAATCCACCACGTAACCATAGCGAAAATCTTTGTAAGTACGATTAACGCGGGTAAGCGCCTGAAGCAGGTTGTGTTTACGGATGACTCGACCAAGGTAGAGCTTTTTCAGGCGTGGTGAGTCAAAACCGGTGAGCAACATATTATAGACAAATAACAGGTCGATCTTGCCCGCTTTAAAATCCTCCACCCAATCCTTGCGTTCATCCTTGGTGCCGACATCGTGCAGAATGAGCTTGGCGGATTTAACCTTGTTTTCAAGTAATCTTTTGGCCGCATAACTATCGGGATTAGTCGCTGCTATTAGGGTTTGCGCAGAATCTTCTAAGTCATATTTAGTTTCTTGTTTACCTGCATAAATAGCATTGAAAATATCAAACATCTGTCTGGCCTGATCTGCACTGTCGCAGATGACCATGCCGCCTACGCCGGCATCATTGTATACACCCCGACTTTTCTCAAAATCGGTGATGATGTAATTGAGCATAGGTTCAACAAAACTCGGGTGCGCATATATGAGCTTGCGATCAACATCGCCCATTTTTACTTCTACTTCCTCTAACGCCTGCTGCAGCTCCATTCTATAATTGGTGGCGATTTCTTCCCGGATCAGGCGCAAGGTATAGCCATCAGCAATGGAAGCGTTGTAATAGTATTTGTGGATGTAATCGCCAAACAGTGAACGGGAATTATAGTCATTACCCAACAAGGGGGTTCCAGTTAGTCCGATTTTGATGGCGTTAGTATCGGATTGGCTAAGATTAGCCAGGAAGCTGCCGTTTGGGTTGTAGCTACGATGTACTTCATCGAGAAAGTACACCCGCTGGATTTCTACATTGTAATCCTGGGTGGATACAACATCTGGGTCATCCTTGAACTTCTGGATATTGACTACCGTGATTTCTGGCTTGCCCGAATGATTATGAATGACCTGGGTTGCTCTAATGTCCTGGGCAAAGGCTTCGCGCGAATCAATCGTGTGCACTTTGAGGCCGCGCGCGGTGAATTCCCTATGTGCCTGTGTGAGTAGGTCTATACGGTCAACGATGAAGTAAAACTTGGGGATTATTAGTTGCTTCTGGAAATAATCTGTCAGATAGCGAACATTGTAGTAGGCTAATGCGGTTTTACCGCTGCCCTGGGTGTGCCAGATGATGCCTTTTCTTACACCTTCATCAAGTTTTCGCTCAATAGCTTTGGTAGCGAACAATTGCGGATAGCGCATTACATGCTTTTGCAATCCACCGGTTTCAGACACGTAAGTTAATGCATAACGCAGGATAAAGGCCAAACGCTCACGACTAAGTAAAGAGGTACATATTCTATTCGTTGGTCGATTCGGCTCTTTGTTGGTAATAAATTCCGGATTACTGCGTATAACTTCCAGATTGTTGTCTTTTAATACTGCAAGCTCAGTTTCCTCTGACAATGAATTCAGTAAAGCCGTCAGGTTGAGCACTTCCTCCTCTCGGAAGTAATTGAATACTGGCTTATCGTATGAGGGACTCGCGTAGAAGGCTCCTTCGATCGGCTGAACCGCACCATCGTCATACTCCATATTGTTGGAGAAGATCATCAACTGGGTGATATTTACAAAGCGCCTGAATTTAGGATTTTGAAAACGCCTGTTGATTCGGTCACGTTCAGCTAGTACTCCGTCATGATTATTGGGTTTCTTTACCTCGATAAACACCAGCGGCATTCCATTGATCAGCAAGATGATATCTGGTCGAAATTCCTCATCACCATTCTTATAAGTAAGTTCGGTGACTACGTGAAAGCTGTTATTGTTAAAGTTTTCGAAATCAATCAATTTCGTGCCAGATGTGGCTGTCAGCTTTTCATAGAAGGCCTGACCGAGGTCTTCATTGTCCAGTGTCAGTTTGACTTCATCGAGCAAGCGGGCAATGTCATCACCTTCCATGTCTGGGTTAATCTTGCTTGTTGCCTGGCTAAAAAGATCTGGAAAAATATTGGTATCCAGATCCCATTGCTGATCTCTCAGTGGCAGGTATTGATAACCTAACCGCACCAAATGCAGGATGCTTGGCAGCTTTACCCGTGTGTCTTCATTGAACATCATAGCAGTCTCTTGCTTATGGATTGATGGGAAAAGTAGCAGGTGCCGTTGTTTGTTAGTGACACCTAATCAGGTCTTGTCTTTTGATAAGCCTGTATCTCTTATAATTATTTTGACCGTATTAAACCACATAACCCCATCTTTTTCGCGTATCTAATCCCCAGCTATTTCCTACCCACCCCAATCAACACCTCAGTATTAAACCAGACCCCCTCTTCGCCGAGATTCTTCGCGCTGCTCAGAATGACAGGGAAATTGTGTGACTGCGCCGGTATGACGGGCTGTTTTGCTGCATCCGGGCTACGATATACTCCCTCTTTTCACACCCACTACCTTCCTTCCAACACATCCAGCAAGCCTGTAAACATAAGTATCGCAGGTCTCCGACCTGCCGCTGCTCTCACCGTTTCCAGCAAACCTTCTTCGATTAAAGCATTAATTAATTTATGTACGGTTGGCTTGGGTATGTTGGCGCGTTGTGCGATATTCGCTGTGGTGAATATGGGTTTATCAAATAAGGCGTCTACCAGTTGTGCTGAATGTGGTGAGCGGGTGAGTTCGCTAATTTGTTTTTTGGTGACTTCGTATAAGCTCATGATCTGTTTTAAGGTTTCGGTATTCAGATTTGCTTGTGCGATGACTGCTCGCAGAAAAAAATCTATCCAGGCTGTCCATTCATTATTTTGTGAAATGGCGCGCAGGCGTGCGTAATATTCATCACGGTGCTGCTCCAGGTACTGTGATAGATAAAACATTGGACTGGTGAGTCGCCCTTTGCTGTATAGGAATAATGGGATCAGTAATCGACCAATGCGACCATTGCCATCTTTAAAGGGGTGAATAAGTTCAAATTGCGCATGTACTATCGCGGTTTGTATGATGGGGTCGATATCATCTATAGCCAGGTAGTTTTCCCATGCCTGTAGATGATCCATTAGCTGTAATGGGCTGGGCGGTATAAATGTCGCCTGTTCCATTTTGCAGCCATGAGATCCGATCCAGTTTTGGTCTTTGCGAAATTCTCCCGGTGTTTTTTCCTGCCCTCTTACGCTGTCCATCAGAATGCGGTGAAGTTCGCGAATGAGCGTTAGCCGTATGGGTCGGTCGGCTATGCTTTCTTTTGCCAGTATCAATGCCTTGCGATAATTGAGTACTTCGTGAATGTCGTTGCTCTTATGTTCGTCGTATTCCTGCCCGGCTTCGTGTTCCAGTACTTCTTCTACGGTGGCCTGGGTGCCTTCAATTTTGGATGACAGCACCGCTTCCTGATTGGTGAGCGGGGAAAGCATGACGGCGGGATTGACCATGCCCATTAATAAACCATCATAACGAGCCAATGCGGCATTGGCTTCACCCACCTGAGAGATCAGCTGGCTTTGCTCGATGTCGTTAAGCGGTAATGTTACTGGCGTATATGGTTTCATTATTGTTTTTTGTGT
>JAPHSZ010000081.1 GCA_026196545.1 Gammaproteobacteria bacterium | reverse complement strand
GATTTAACACAATATTTACTGGCCGTGGACACAAACAACAAACAGGTAGCCAATCTATACAGCTGCCTGCACCCCTCGGTATTAAATGCCATTCAGCACGTAGTGACAGTTGCACACAAACACAATAAAACCGTCAGCGTCTGTGGCGAAATGGCGGGCGACCCGGCTTCTGCCCTGGCGCTGATAGGCATGGGAGTTGATAGTTTAAGTATGAGCGCAGGCAGTTTGTTAAGAGTAAAACTGGTATTACGATTTTTTACCCAGAAGCAGGCCAAAAAATTACTTGATGAGGCATTGCTCATGGAAAACGCCAGCAGGATTCGTATGTTGTTTAGCAATGCCATAGATCGGGCGGGGCTTAATCTTTATATTAAACAATAATCACAACTACCAAGATTAAGGGTAAGGGGTATCTATGTGGGCAAAAAGAGACCTACATTCCTCTTGCCAAATCCGCCTTAATATCCTCAACATCCTCCAACCCAACAGCAACCCGAATCAACCCATCCGAAATTCCCGCTTCCAGTTTCTGCTCTGCAGTCAACCGCCCATGCGTCGTCGTCCCCGGATGCGTTATCGTGGTTTTGGTATCACCCAGATTAGCGGTGATGGAAACCATCTGTGTGGCATCAATCAACTTCCAGCCTTCTTTCTGACCACCGTTTAATTCAAACGAGACAATGCCGCCAAAACCACTTTGCTGCTGTTTGGCCAACTCGTGTTGCGAGTGACTTTTCAGGCCGGGGTAATAAACGCGTTTCACTGCGGGTTGCTGTTCCAGCCACTCGGCCAGCGCCTGTGCATTATTGCAATGCGCATTCATGCGCAGCTCCAGGGTTTCCAGACCTTTCAAAAACACCCAGGCGTTGAAGGCGCTCATGGTCGGGCCGGATGAACGTAAAAATCCGTAGACGCCGCCACCGATAACTTCCTCAGTACCGCAAACGGCACCACCCATGCAGCGACCCTGACCGTCGATGTATTTGGTGGCGGAATGGATGATAATGTCTGCACCCAGCGCCAGAGGTAGCTGTAATGCGGGCGTGCACAGACAGTTATCGACAACCAGCAGACAGTCTTTGCGGTGGGCGATTTCGGCCAGTGCCTTGATATCCACCAGATCCAGCAACGGGTTCGATGGCGTCTCCAGAAACAGCAGTTTGGTATTCGGTTTAATCGCCGCTTCCCATGCATTCAAATCCGGTAGATCAACAAAGGTGGTGGCGATGCCAAGCTTGGCCATGAAGCTGGTCAGCAAAATGGTCGTGGTGCCAAAAATACTGCGCGATGAAACAATGTGGTCACCGGCGCTCAATAAACCGATAAAGGTCGCGGTGATTGCGGACATACCTGAGGCGGTGGCTACGCAGCGCTCGGCACCTTCCAGTGAAGCCAGACGCTGTTCAAAAGTACGTACCGTCGGATTGGTAAAACGCGAGTAAATATTGCCCGGCTGTTCACCAGAAAAACGCGCTTCGGCTTCTGCCGCGGAGGCGAAAACAAAACTGGAGGTCGGGAAGATCGGTTCACCGTGTTCGCCCTCTGGGGTACGCACCTGCCCGGCACGCACCGCGCGGGTGGCAAAACCGTAATCTTCGTTATCTTTAAAATCACTCATGTTTTTTTTATTCCTCAATCATCACTTCTGTGCCGGATTCAACCAGCCTGTATAATTCCACGATATCCGTATTTAGCATTCTGATACAGCCCATTGATGCCGGGGTACCAATATGTTCTTCATCACTGGTACCGTGAATGTATATGTATCGTTGATATGTGTCTACATAACCACCCTGATTTCTTCCCGGTTGCATGCCTTCCAGCCACATAATCCGGCTGGTGATGACATCTTCGGGCAGTTCAACACCACGTTCAACACACTCATCCAGGCTACCGTGTGGCATACGGCCGATAAAGACTTCATTGATGGGCATGGCACCACCGATCTTATCCTTGATACGATGCAGGCCGAGTGGCGTCTTGTTGCTGCCATTCTGCGAGCCGGTTCCATATTTGGAGGTCGATACTGGATACTGATGCAGCACCTGCCCTGCCTCATCTTTAAGAGTCAGCAACTGGTCTGTAACGCTGATGTGTATGGAATTCATTATTCTGCCTGTAAAATACAATATATCGATTAGTATTACACAGTCAGCGGCTTAATCAATGCTCAAATTCCCACAATCTATCCAGCATTACCCTTCAGAAGATTTCAGGCGCGTATTGAAAGCTGAAATAGAAGCCTGTGACAAGAAAATATTACCGCTTGAGAAAGGTACGGCACAAGGGGGTTATGTGAGTGATGAGCCGATTACGGCAACGGTATTACGAGTCACTGATCAGACAGACAGTGTTCAGGTGCTGGTGGGGATTTTCTTCACCGAGATCGTGATTTGCTGCGGCTGCGGCGATGACCCAATGCCGGCAAATACTTATTGTGAAATGAACTTTATTATCGACAAGCTGACGGCCAAAACAGAAATAAAAATGATATAACGAACTTACAGCTCAACGGTTTCAGATGAAGTTTGATCTTCCTTTTTATTTTTTGCATCATCTTTACGCTTATCCTGAAGCCGGCGGAAGTAGTCACCATCAACATCATTGGTCACGTATTCACCGTTAAAACATGAGCAATCAAACTCATCCAGTTCCTTGTTACCTTTTTTTACCGCTTCAACCAGATCTTCCAGATCCTGATAAACCAGCCAATCAGCACCAATCACTTCTGCAATTTGTTCAACAGTCCGGTTATGCGCCACAAATTCTTCAGAGGCCGGCATATCGATACCATATACATTCGGGTGGCGTACCGGTGGCGCGGCGGACGCCATATAAACTTTATTGGCACCGGCTTCACGCGCCATCTGAATAATCTGTTTTGAGGTGGTACCACGAACAATAGAATCATCGACCAATAATACATTCTTGCCGGCAAACTCCAGGTCGATAGGGTTCAGTTTCTGGCGTACCGATTTTTTGCGTTCATGCTGGCCGGGCATGATAAAGGTGCGACCGATATAACGATTTTTGATAAATCCTTCGCGGTATTTCACATTGAGGTGATAAGCCACCTCCAGTGCTGTACTGCGGCTGGTATCAGGAATCGGAATCACCACATCGATATCGTGATTGGGGCGCTCACGCAGAATTTTCTGCACCAGTTTCTGGCCCATACGCAAACGTGATTTATAAACCGATACGTTATCGATAATAGAGTCGGGACGTGCAAAATACACATACTCAAAAATACACGGCACCAGTTTTGGGTTTTTGGCACATTGCTGACTGGACAGATTGCAGTCCTGATCAATAAAGACGGCTTCGCCTGGCGCCAGATCTCGCACCAGTTCAAAACCCTGAGCCTGTAGCGCAACGCTTTCTGAGGCCACCATATATTCTGTACCGGCCGCAACTTCACGCTTACCGTAAACAACAGGTCGAATACCGTGGGGATCACGAAAAGCCAGTACACCCTTGCCAACAATCATGGCGATAACCGCATAACCACCACGGCAACGACGATGTACTGCAGACACGGCTTTAAAAATATCGTCGCGATCAAAAACGGGTTTGGCCAGTATATTTAACTCATGCGCAAAAACATTGAGCAGCGCTTCACTATCTGACTCGGTGTTCAGATGACGTAAATCATCAATAAACAGCTGTTCTTTAAGTGACTCGGTGTTGGTCAAATTACCGTTGTGCGCCAGCGCAATTCCATAAGGTGAATTCACATAAAAGGGCTGCGCTTCCAGTGATGATGAACAACCCGCTGTTGGATAACGCACATGGGCGATGCCCATGTTACCGGTCAATTTTTTAATATGCTGGCTATAGAAAACATCGCGCACCAGTCCATTGCCCTTGCGCATGAAGAAGCGGCCATCTTCACAGGTCATAATGCCTGCTGCATCCTGACCTCTATGCTGCAAAACAGACAATGATTCATACAGGTCTATATTGACCGGCGAATGAGCAACAATACCAGCGATACCACACATATTATTTTACGATCCCTCCGGGGGATAAACTACTTTCCGGAAAATAAGGTTTCAACATAGAGCCAAGGACTTCAAAGCGCCCCAGTAAATTTGATGACTTCCACCATTCCTGTTCAGGCAAAGGCGTAAAACTGCTAACCACAACAAACACAACAATAATCAGTATGCCGCGTAAAAACCCAAAGACGACGCCGAAAACACGGTCAGCCCCCGTCAGCCCTGTTTTTTTCACGAAATGTGCAACCAGGACATTGACCAGGGCACCGAGCATCAATGTAACCACAAATAACAGACCAAAACCCACAGAAAGTCGCACGGCTTCAGATTCAATACCAGGTAAAACGGCTGCCAGTCTCGCAGCAAAAGTGGTGGCGATCCAGATTGCCAGAATCCACGTCGTCAGTGAAATGGATTCCTTGACGAAGCCACGCATCAGGCTGAATAAGGCCGATAGCAGGATCACAAAAATGATGATCACATCAACAACTGTCATGCTCTATCGAGCCTCCTAAATCTTAAAAAGGTTGGCATTATACGCGTTCTCAGAGCACAACTCCTAGGGATGTCTGAGAATGAAACCATCGATTTTTTTCTCTTTCTTTAGCTTTGCTTTTATTTTTTCAAGCCGCCCTTTTTCTAACTCAGGGCCAATACGAACCCGGTAGTTTTTCTTGCCATCACTCTGGCCTGGTTCGGTATAGGTTATATAACCTTCCTTTCGTAAACTATCACGAAACGCAAGCGCATTTTCCTCCTGATTGAAGGTGCCTACCTGTAATGTCCAGGATTGAACCGGCTCAGGCGGAACCTCCTTTTTCTTTTGCTCCACCCTTTTCTTTCTTATATCCACAGGTGTTGCAATCGGCGCAGGTTCGACCTTTACTTCTTTTAACGCGGGTAACAGGGGTTTTTCAGGAATTTTGATATTACGATCATGCCGCGACTTATAACCGGAACCATCCAGAAACGCAGGAACCAGAATAACACCCAGCGCCACCAGAACTACGGCACCGACCAGACGTTGTTGAAGTGTTTTTTCCATATTTCCAATCACAAGTAAAACTAAGAAAAATAATCTATCGCTGCAGCGACCGTGTGAAACGAACCCAGCACCACAATTCTATCGCTAGAATCGGCCTCACGCAGCGCCGCTTCAATGGCCGATTTCACCGTTAGCTCAGCGCGAAGTTTAACATCCGCGGGCGACTGAGCAAGCAACTCATTTTTATTTAACACAGCCGCTATCCTGTCTGACATCACCTGCGCCGACAGGCCTCTGGCCTCAGACTCCAGACCAGCGCTGTACCAGTAATCTGTTATCGGTGACAATAATGCGACAACCTCATCAACGGGCTTATCCGCCAACATGGCAATCACTATTCGGGTTGAACCTTCAATCACCTGAGTCTGTAACTCGGCAACCAGTGATTTCACTGCATGTGGGTTATGAGCAACATCGACAATCACCAGAGGCTGGTCGTGCAGTTTTTCAAAACGTCCTGATAAATGCACATTCAACAGGCCCTGGCTAATATGGTTGTGCGTGATACCCATATCAGCTTGCAGTGCCTGCAACGCCAGAATTGCCGTTGCGGCATTAGCCTTCTGGAATTCCCCCTTGAGCGCAGGCTCGGGCAGGTTTTGTATCACAGCAAACGGGCTCTGTAGAGTCCAGCCATTGGCTGAAGAGCCAACCGTAAACTGCTGACCCAACTGATAAAACTCGACCTGATTTTGCTGAGCTATTTCCAGCAGGGATGCTGGCGCATCCAGCTCACCACAAATAGTCGGCCTGTTCGAACGCATAATACCGGCCTTTTCCCGGGCAATTGCTTCACGGTTGTCACCCAACCAGTCGGTGTGATCTATCGCGACTGAAGTGATCACCGAGACATCCGGTTCCATCACATTGACCGCATCCAGCCGGCCTCCCAGACCAATCTCCATAATGACCAGATCTGGCTCGGCACGCATAAACACATCAATCGCGGCCAGCGTGCCAAATTCAAAATAGGTCAGTGGCACATCTGCCCTGGCCTGATCAATACGCTGAAAAGACTGGCACAGACTGTCATCATCGATATTTTTACCGTTAACTTTGATTCGCTCGTTATAAGCAATAATATGAGGTGAAGTATAGCAACAGACATTGAGACCGGCTGCACTGGCCATGGATTCCAGCATACTCACTACCGAGCCTTTGCCATTGGTGCCGGCAACGGTGATCAAAGGGCATTTAAACTGATTATCCAGACCCATGCGCTGTAACACATCGGCGATACGATCCAGGCCAAAAACAATTTCTGCGGGATTGAGCGTTGCCTGCCAGTCCAGCCAGGCATCGAGGGAATTAAATCTCATACTATGCTCACAACTGGTGAGCGCAAATAATATTAACCAGCGTGCTTAGCTGGCCTGTGTTGCAGGACGATTAGACAGCATCAGACACAAACTGGAGATACGATCACGCAGGTCACGGCGATCTACAATCATATCAATCGCGCCGTGTTCCAGCAGGAATTCACTGCGCTGGAAGCCTTCGGGCAATTGTTCACGCACGGTTTGCTCGATGACACGTGGGCCGGCAAAACCAATCAGTGCATTCGGCTCGGCGACGTGCACATCGCCCAGCATGGCAAAACTGGCCGAGACACCACCCATCGTCGGGTC
>JAPHSZ010000171.1 GCA_026196545.1 Gammaproteobacteria bacterium | reverse complement strand
TTCTACAGGTTTATTTGCTATTCGTGACATCGTTCAACCTTATGATATGGTGCAAAGCACTTCGCCGCCAAAACCCGCTGTGCGTGCCTGGCTATCAGTCATTACGCCCGAAGATGTTGAAACTATTGCCACACCCAGACCATTCAGCACCTTAGGTAATTCGCTCTTACCTTTATAAATGCGTAGACCTGGACGGCTAACTCGTTTCAGCTCATCAATAACAGGACGACCCTCAAAATATTTTAATGTAACAGTAAGCACAGGCTTATTGTCATCGCTGACAGAATAATCGGTCACATAACCTTCATTCTTCATCACTTCAACAATCGCAACTTTTGCTTTTGAAGAAGGCATAGACACATCTACTTTACCCGCAGATTGTCCATTTCGGATACGTGTTAGCAAATCTGCTATTGGATCTGACATCATAATCGTTTACCTTTACTACCAGCTAGCCTTAACAAGACCAGGAATATCTCCGCGCATCGCTGCTTCACGCAACTTATTTCTGCAAAGACCAAATTTTCTATAGACGCCATGTGGGCGACCAGTTATACGACAACGATTACGCTGTCTTGCTGCTGATGAATCTCTTGGCAGCATCTGTAATGTTTTTTGCGCAGCCATCTTCTCATCAAAGCTAGCTTCCTGATCATTTAGAACCGCACGTAATTCTGCACGCTTCGTTGCATATTTCTTAACTAGGCAAGCACGTTTCTTTTCGCGCTGCTTCATTGATACTTTAGCCATATCTAGTCTCTACCCTTTGAATGGGAAATTAAACGCTTTCAATAATGCGCGACCACCTTCGTCGTCAGCAGCACTCGTCGTAATACAAATATCCATACCACGGATCTTGTCAATTTTCTCGTACTCAATTTCCGGGAAAATGATCTGCTCTTTAACACCCATGCTGTAATTGCCACGACCATCAAAAGACTTGGGATTTAAACCACGAAAGTCACGAATACGAGGAATAGCAATAGTCACTAGTCTGTCCAGAAACTCGTACATGCGGTCATTGCGTAAAGTCACTTTACATCCGATAGGGTAACCATCTCGGACTTTGAATGCTGCGACAGATTTACGTGCCAGCGTTGTTACTGGTTTCTGTCCTGTCAGCTTTTCCATGTCTGCAAGCGCATGCTCCAGAACCTTTTTGTCACCAATTGCTTCACCAACACCCATATTAACAGTGATCTTCTCGATACGAGGAACCTGCATGATGTTTTTAAAGCCGCTTTCGTCCATCAATTTCTTGACGACTGTTTCGCGATAATATTGCTCTAATCTTGCCATTATTCGATTACCTAAACGTCAACTACTTCGCCGTTCGACTTGAAATAACGAACCTTACGTCCATCTTCCAGCACCTTAAAACCAACACGATCACCTTTGTTAGTCATAGGGTTAAACAACATAATGTTTGAAATATGCAGCGGCATTTCTTTTTCGACAATACCACCTTCCAGACCCTGCATAGGATTGGCTTTGGTATGCTTTTTAGCCATATTTACTGCTTCAACTAAAACGCGATCATCAGCACCAACATTTAGCACCGTACCCTGACGGCCCTTGTCTTTACCACTAATAACAACGATCTGATCGCCTTTACGAATTCTATTCATCTTAAAAACTCCCGCTACAGTACTTCTGGCGCAAGTGAAATAATTTTCATGAACTTCTCATTTCTCAGTTCACGAGTAACAGGGCCAAAGATACGTGTACCCACTGGCTGTAGTGAAGCATTCAATAAAACAGCCGCATTTGAATCAAAACGAATCACTGAACCATCGTTTCTACGAATGCCCTTTGCTGTGCGCACTACAACTGCATTGTAAACTTCACCCTTCTTAACTTTGCCTCGTGGTATAGCATCTTTGATACTTACCTTAATTACATCACCGACACGAGCATAACGGCGATGTGAACCACCCAACACTTTGATGCACTGCACTTTGCGAGCACCGCTGTTGTCGGCAGCATTCAATATTGTTTGCATCTGAATCATGACTGCTTCCCGTAATTCTCTCTATTAAACCGCAGTGGACTTTTCTACAACTTCTACCAAATTCCAGGATTTGGTTTTAGAAATTGGTCGACACTGCTCAATAACAACAACATCACCTGCATTGCATTCATTATTTTCATCATGAACGTGCAGCTTGGTTGAACGTGTAATGTACTTACCATATACAGGATGCTTGATGCGACGCTCAATCATCACTGTCGCAGTTTTATCCATTGCACTACTTGTAACTGAACCAGTCAGTGTACGTTGAACTTTTTCGGTAGCTGCCATTATTTATTACCTGCCTGCTTTTCATTAAGCACTGTTTTTACACGTGCAATATTACGTCGAGCCACTGAAAACAAATGTGTTTTTGGCGCATTACCTGAACCCATTTGCATACGAAGGTTAAATTGCTCACGTCGCAAATTGATCAATTCTTTATTCAAGTCCTCAACGGACATTTCTCTATATTCTTGCGCAGTTGACATTACATCACCGTCCGAGATACAAATACTGTTTTAATCGGCAATTTAGCTGCGGCCAGCTTAAATGCTTCTCTTGCTAATTCTTCAGAAACGCCTTCCATTTCGTAAAGTACGAAACCAGGCTGCACTTTAGCCACCCAATGGTCAACGTTACCTTTACCTTTACCCATACGTACTTCTAAAGGCTTGCTGGAAATAGGCACATCGGGAAACACACGTATCCAGATTTTTCCGCCACGTTTAATATGACGAGTCATTGCACGACGAGCCGCTTCGATCTGACGAGCACTAACACGCCCACGATCAGCCGCCTTTAAGCCGAACTCACCAAAACTAACTCTGTTACCGTTTTGCGCAAGCCCTCGGTTTTTACCCTTGAACTGCTTACGGAATTTTGTACGCTTAGGTTGTAACACTTATATATCCTCTATTCTCTAACAGTACTAGCTGGCTGGGTTTGCAGCTGCCTTAGAATCGTCTCTGTTATGAAAATCAAAAACTTCGCCTTTATAGATCCAGACTTTTACACCTATAATGCCGTAAGTTGTATTTGCTTCTGCAAAACCATAATCAATATCAGCACGCAATGTATGCAAAGGTACACGACCTTCGTGGTACTGCTCACTACGAGCAATTTCTGCACCATTCAAGCGACCACCAATTTTAATCTTGATACCCTGAGCACCCATGCGCATGGTGTTCTGAATCGAACGCTTCATTGCACGACGAAACATTACCCGTCGCTCCAGCTGCTGGGTGATACCTTCTGCAACCAGTTGCGCATCAAGCTCAGGTTTGCGAATTTCTTCAATACTAAGCTTCACATTGTTAATGTGCATACCCGCAAGTTTTGCAACCTTCTGTCTCAGAATTTCAATGTCCGCACCTTTCTTGCCGATCACAACACCAGGGCGAGCCGTGTGTATAGTTACATGACATGAACGCGTAGGACGCTGAATCTGGATACGACTAACGTTTGCATTAGCCAGCTTTTCTCTCAAATATTCACGGATCTTTAGATCAGCATTTAAAAGATCAGGAAAGTCTGCTGAAGAGGCATACCACTTCGAACTCCAGTCCGCAGAAATACCAAGACGAATACCTACAGGATGTACTTTTTGTCCCATTAAACCGTTCTCTCTCTAGCGATCCGCAACACAAACCGTAATATGGCTTGTCCGCTTTAAAATTCTGTTAGCCCGACCTTTAGCTCTAGGTCGAATACGTTTCATAGTCGGACCTTCGTCAACCATGACCCTGGAAACTTTTAGTTCGTCGATGTCTGCACCTTCGTTGTGCTCAGCATTGGCAATCGCTGACTCCAGTACTTTCTTCATAAGATCTGAAGATTTGGTAACACCAAACGTTAAAGCGGTTAAAGCCGCTTCAACTGGCAGCCCCCTAATCTGGTCTGCAACCAATCGACACTTCTGTGGCGATATACGAGCGAATCTATGTTTAGCTACTACTTCCACAACATCACCTTGCTTTCTTATCAGCGATATGGCCTTTAAAAGTACGAGTCAGTGAAAACTCACCCAACTTGTGACCAACCATATTTTCATTAATCAAAACTGGTACGTGTTGACGACCATTATGTACAGCAATTGTCAGACCTACCATTTCAGGAAATACTGTAGAACGACGCGACCATGTCTTTATAGGTTTACGATCATTGGCTTCTGCAGCCTTCGTAACTTTATCCAACAGGTGATGGTCAATAAATGGACCTTTTTTTAATGAACGTGGCACTGTATATCCTCTTTAACTATTTCTTGTAGCGACGACGTACAATCATATTGTCTGTACGTTTGTTACTTCTGGTACGGTAACCCTTGGTAGGCACACCCCATGGCGATACCGGATGACGACCACCCGATGTACGGCCTTCACCACCACCATGTGGATGATCAACCGGGTTCATCACAACACCGCGAACTGTAGGACGGACACCTTTCCAGCGAGTAGCACCAGCCTTACCCAGCGAGCGCAAACCGTGTTCAGAATTACCAACTTCACCAATCGTTGCTCTACAATTAACATGGATCTTGCGCATCTCACCCGAACGTAAACGCAAAGTCACATACACGCCTTCACGAGCCAGCAATTGCGCAGATGTTCCAGCACTGCGTGCAATCTGCGCACCCTTTCCTGGCTTCATCTCGATACAGTGAATCTGCGTACCAACAGGAATATTACTCAGCGGTAATGTATTACCGGTTTTAATCGACGCGCTTGCACCAGAAACCAGCTCATCACCAGCTTTAACACCTTTAGGTGCAATGATGTAGCGACGCTCACCATCTGCATACAGCATCAATGCTAGGTTTGCACTGCGATTTGGATCGTACTCAAGACGCTCAACCGTTGCAGGGATACCATCTTTATCACGTTTAAAATCAACGATACGGTATCTTTGCTTATGACCACCACCAATATGCCTGGTAGTAATGCGACCGTTATTATTACGGCCACCGCTCTTATTCTTGCTTTCTGTCAGCGCACGAACCGGTGCACCTTTATGCAAATCTTTATTTACAACCTTAACGACAAAGCGACGCGCAGGTGATGTAGGTTTTGTTCTTACTAATGCCATGATTTAAAAGCCTCTAATATCCTTCAAGCGCTAGCTAACACCAGCAAAGTCAACATCATTACCTTCAACCAGGGTAACGTAAGCTTTACGCAAATCAGAACGTTTACCTAAACGTCCGCCGAAGCGTTTAACCTTGCCCTTTATATTCATAATACGAACTTTTTCAACCTTAACTTTGAAAAGCTCTTCTACTGCCTGCTTCACTTCACCTTTAGTTGCATCACTAGCAACTTTAAAGATATGCTGGTTTTGCACCTCAGCAAGCAACGTACCTTTCTCAGAAACATGCGGTGAAACTAAAACCTGATACAAACGTTCTTGGTTCATGACAACCATTCCTCAATAGCGCGAACTGCACCTACTGTAATTACCACACTCTCATAACCAACCAGATTCACAGGATTCAAGCCGGCAACATCTGAAACTTCAACGTGAGGAATATTTCTTGCTGACAAGTATAATTTTTCATCACCCGTTTCGGTAACAATCAATGACTTTGTTACACCTAATTCTTTTAACTTGACAAGCATTTGCTTGGTCTTTGGCGCATCAACAGTAATATCTTCTACAACTTTCAAACGATCCTGACGAGCCAGTTCTGAGAAAATTGAACGAATACCCGCACGATACATCTTCTTGTTCAGCTTCTGAGAATAATCTCTGGGCTGAGCCGCAAATGTTACGCCACCACTGCGCCACAATGGACTACGAATAGTACCGGCACGAGCACGACCACCACCTTTCTGATTCCATGGCTTGGCACCACCGCCACTGACTGCCGAGCGGTTTTTCTGAGCCTTGGTACCAGATCTGGCGCCAGCCAAATAAGCGGTCACCAACTGATGAACAAGACTTTCTTTATAATCAGAACCGAACACTGTATCTGACACAGCAATCATTTCTTTACTGTTATGTAACTGCAGTTCCATTATCAATCTCTTCTAATAATCTTTACTTAAAATCTGAAACTCAGGAGCACTTAACGGCAGAGCTAACGATAACGTCACTGCCTTTTGAACCCGGAATCGAACCCTTAATCAACAGCAGACCACGCTCCGCATCCACTCTTACCAGCTCAAGCGACTGAATGGTGCGCTTCACATCACCCATATGGCCTGACATTTTCTTACCTTTAATGACGCGACCCGGCGTTTGACACATACCGATCGAACCATTTGAGCGATGAGACAATGAGTTACCATGGGTAGCATCCTGCATAGAGAAGTTATGTCTCTTGATACCACCCTGGAAGCCTTTACCAATCGTCTTGCCACTAACATCAACTTTCTGGCCAGCCTCAAACATCTCCAGAGACAACTGGCCACCTACTGCCAGATCACCAATCTCTTCAGCGTTTGCCCTGAATTCCCACAGACCGCGCCCAGCTGGAATACCGGCTTTTGCATAATGGCCGGCCATTGCCTTGGTAACACGGTTTGCACGACGAGCACCAGTAGTTACCTGAACAGACTCGTAGCCGTCTTTTTCAAGCGTCTTAATCTGAGTTACAAGATTCGGCAGAACCTCAACAACACTCACAGGTGTTGATGCACCATCTTCTGTGAAGATGCGAGTCATACCTACTTTTCTACCAACAATACCAATTGCCATGTCGTATCCCGCTAATAAAAAACCGGCTTTATCCAGAGGTAAAGCCAGTACCTAACCCTGATAACATCAGGATTAACGAATTAATTCTTTATATCGAATCAGCCGCGACAAACGCAGCCTCGATGTCTTCTGTTTTCGCAGTATCCAGCCTATTCTGGCGGGACTTACGATAATAAGAGCCTTCGCGCCGAAACTTCGAATAACACTTTTTGTGTATTCAGCCCGACAACGAAGGCGCGCATTATAGCAGCAAAAATACCCCGTATGCTACTACTTAGTTCAGTTTTATTTGAACATCTACACCTGCAGACAGGTCCAGCTTCATCAGAGCATCCACTGTTTTGTCTGTAGGATCAACGATATCCAGCATTCTCTTGTGCGTGCGAATCTCGTACTGGTCACGTGCATCTTTATTCACATGTGGTGAAATCAGAACGGTGAAACGCTCTTTTTTCGTTGGCAGTGGAATCGGGCCTTTTACGTGGGCACCGGTTCTCTTTGCTGTTTCAACGATTTCGCTGGCTGATTTATCGATCAGGTGATGATCAAATGCTTTCAAACGAATTCTAATGTGCTGGTTTGCTTTTGCCATAATATGTTACTCAATAATTTTAGATACAACACCAGCACCGACGGTGCGGCCACCCTCACGAATCGCAAAGCGCAAGCCTTCTTCCATCGCAATCGGGTTGATCAG
>JAPHSZ010000146.1 GCA_026196545.1 Gammaproteobacteria bacterium | reverse complement strand
TTTGAAACCAGTTCGATTTCTAAAAATGCGCGTGGCCGTATAGGCTCGATTGAAGTGCTGGCTTATGGCACGGCGTTCTCGCCGGTAAGTTAAGGGGGCTGTGCTGAAATACACCAACCCGGAAATTCCTGAAGGCATTAATGTCTCTGATGTGCACCCGCTGAGGGAGTTTGGCATGCTGGTCTCAGGCGCGCTGCTGGCTGTTGTGCTGATTACCGCGCTGCTGGCTTACTCTGTCGACTGGCTGGCCGAATTCATCCCCTTCGAATATGAAACCAGTATGGTGAAATCATTCGAGCGTGAGACTGAAGAGCGCAACCAGGTTGATGATTATCTGCAAACCCTGGCAGACGATATCGTAAAGGACATGGACATGCCTGAGGGTGCCAATATAACGGTTCATTATGTGAACCAGGATGTCGTTAATGCCATGGCAACGCTGGGTGGTCACGTATTCATCTACCGGGGCCTGCTGGAAAAACTGCCGCATGAAAACGCCCTGGTGATGTTGCTCGGCCATGAAATCGGCCATGTTAGGTTGCGCCACCCGATAAAAGCGCTGGGCAAGGGCGTGGTCATCAGCCTGGTGTTTTCTGCCTTGCTGGGCCAGTCATCGGATGCGGCCAGCACGGCGCTGATTAATACCAGCACATTAACCCTGCTGGGTTTTAGCCGTGAACAGGAAGAAGATGCGGACCTTGAAGGCCTGTATGCAGCCCAGCATCATTTTAAGCACGTTGAGGGTACGGATGATTTATTCAATGTCCTGCTCAATGAACAGGACGAGCAGGGCGTTTATGTACCGCAGATAATGAGCTCCCATCCGGATACCAGGCACCGGATTACTATAATCAATGAATTCTCGAAGAACCAGCAATGGTTGTCGAGTGGTTCGTTAAAGCCTGTACCGAAGAGTATTGTAGATAAACTGGCTGAGGATGCGACGTTATATAAAAAGGAAACTGAACAGGGCGCTGGCAGTCAGGGCGGGCAAGACAGAAATTAGTCGATACTGTATGACTCACTTGCGTTTATCAGCGATGAATATTATTCAGGCATTGACTTTACTGGTTATCAGCGAATAATAACCGGGTAAGTATTTGACGATTTTCATAGCTTTAGCATGAGGCTATATAAAGATTATGGACAATAAACAAAAAGCCCAGCAACGTGCTGACCAGATTCGCGCCTTTTATGATGAGGTAGAGCAGCTTGATGCCGATCAGGTGTTGAAGTTTGACGCTGAGCAGTTTGATCCAGTTGTGAGTTATCACAATGCGTTGCTGGATTCGTTGACAGAAAAGTTCGATATCGACATAAGCGCCCAACAGAAGCAGTTATCAACCGGCATGAAAATCGCTTCTTTTATCGGTGCTCTGGCACTGGCGGCCAGTGTGTTTTTCCTTTTTTACCAGTTCTGGGGTTATTTCGGCACAACGCTACAGGTGTCGATTCTGATTGCGGCGCCACTGTTTTCACTGTTTGCCACCTACTGGGTTTCTGGGCGAGAGGCTACCGGTTATTTTGCCAAGCTGTTGAGCATGGTGAGTTTTACCTGTTTTGTGCTCAACCTGGTTATGCTCGGGCAGATTTTCAATATTACGCCGTCGGAGAATGCGCTGCTGGTATGGGCCGCCTTTGCTGTTTTGCTGGCTTATGCGTTTGATGTTCGCCTGTTGCTGGCGGCGGGCATTCTTTCGTTTGCCGGGTTTATCGCAGCACGTGTCGGCACGTGGTCGGGTATGTACTGGCTGAGTTTCGGCTCCCGCCCGGAAAATTACCTGCTACCTGCGCTAATCATCTTTACTGTACCGCTCTGGCTGAAACAAAAACGCTACAGTGGCTTCGATCCTGTCTATCGTGTGTTTGGCTGTTTGTTGTTCCTGTTCCCCGTGCTGGTGCTATCCAACTGGGGTTATGGCAGCTATTTGATCTGGGATGCTGCGGTCATTGAGGGCAGCTACCAGCTGCTTGGTTTTGTGATCAGCGCCGGCCTGATTGTACTGGGAATTCGGCAACACTGGCCGGATACTATCAATACCGGTAATGCTTTTTTTGTGCTGTTTTTATACACCAAGATGTTCGACTGGTGGTGGGATATCATGCCCAAATATCTGTTCTTCCTTGTGATTGCATTGTCGTCCTTGCTGATGTTGTTTATCTATAAGCGTATTCGCCTGCAAAGCCAGTTAGTGGAGGATAGCCATGCGTAAATTAATCCTCGTCGGTGCTTCTGTGCTGTTGTTGACCAATGTTGTGGTGCTGGCGGGCGTTTCGTATAACCGCTCGGGTGAGCCACTGGTGAGCATTGAGCTGACAGAACGTGAGCTGCCGGTATGGCAATCTTATAACAGCGCAGATGAGAATAGCGGCACGGCCCTGTCGCTGAAGTGGCAGGTCTTTAATCCGGATGAAAACCTGGAATATTTGTCGAATACCTATATCACTCCTTCATGGCTGGATGATGAAAAGCTGACCGCGTTGGGCTTTGATATGGATATACTCAAAGCTGATATAGAAAAATACCAGTACAGGACGTGGCACCATTCTGTTGAGGCATTGGTGGTGCTGGAATATCAGGGCGACTCATACCAGAGGATGCTGACTGTGGCCGAAAACAGGATGGAAATACTGCAGAAGAGGGCGGCCAATTTTCCTGATGACAAAAGAGAGCAAAATAAACTCAGCAACTTTAAAAAGCAGCTGTCGCGATTAAAAACATCACAGTCACGCCTGTATGCCATTGATGCCGGTCTTGATGAAAATGCATTGTTTCAAAAGTATGCCGATAAAAACCGGTATTTGTTCGTGAAAGCCGAAATCGGGCTAAGGTGGAACAAAAAAGATATAGAGGGCCGTATTCGGCAATTATACGTTAAGCAGGTGCATGTCCCGCTGCCATTTTCAAACATGCTGTCAAGGATTTCTGCTGGTGAGCGTTATGGCGCATATAACACAACGGTCGTAACACCACGTTACAGGGTGCAGTTAAATATAGGTCAACGACTTGAGCCCTGGGTGGCTTCAGTTGTGGCAACGGAGAGTGCTGATTCAAGCCTCAAATAATACAGAATATATCTGGAACAATTTTTCCCTTGGGAAAATTTCTCCTGCTGGTTGAAATGACATAATGCCAGGCTTAATAATAATCCGATACTGTACGACCCACTTTAACTAGTTTATATTCTTGGGCATGAAGCTAAAAACAAAAACAATTCTATTGCTGACACCGCTGATCATCATTCCTGTATTAACGCTTGGCGTGGTCTCTTTCTGCAAGATTAAACAATCGACCGAGGCACGCTTCGATACCGGCATTACCACGCTGCTCGACCAGGTATCGCGCCATAGCGTTGATGCCACGCTGATGGCGAGGGAGCTGCTTTCCAATGAAGGCATCAGCGTGGCTGATGGCGAGGCGATGGTGCCGGACCTGGCCAGCCTGGAGAATGTGATCAGCACCTCGGTGGTGGGTGACAGCGGCTTTATGCTGGTGATCAACGCGGCCGGGGAGATCCTGTTCCTGCCAAAAACCATTCCGCTGGCTTCGGCGGAACAGCATTTGCGCCTGCTTGGCGACAGGCTGGTGATGGAAGGCGGTGCGATCCGCACTGAAATCGAGGTGGCGGGTGATACTGTGTTTGCCTATCGCAAGGAGCTAGCCTCCGGCATGAATGTGATTGCTTTTCTGCCAGAGGCCGATGTGCGCAGGGCCAGTTATGCGCAGGGTAAAAGTGTGATTATGATGACGCTGGCGGTGGCGCTGTTCGTGCTTGTTGCCGTACTTGTGCTGTTGCGCTACCTGGTGGTGAAACCGGTTGCGGTGTTGAACGCGGCGGCACAGGCAATCAGCGAGGGCAATCTCAATGTTGCGATTGATACCGGCCGCGGTGATGAAATCGGTGAGCTCGGCCGGCACCTGTTCGAGCTCAACAGGGACCTGCGCCAGACGCACGAGGAGGCCAGTTACCTTGAGAACCACGACAGCCTGACCGGGCTGCCGAACCAGCGCATGTTTGGCGATTACCTGGAAAACATGATTGCGGTTGCCAGCACCAGGAAACACTGCCTCGGCCTGCTGTTTATCAAGCTGGACAACCTGAAGGCGATCACTGACAGCCACGGCCAGGCTGGCGGCGAGTGCGTGCTAAAGGCAATGGCGGCGCGGCTGGATGGCTCGTTGCGCAAGCACACCGACGAGGCGGCGGAGCTGCACGACAAGGCCTGTGACATCGTCTGCCGTTATGCGGACGATGACTTCATCGTGCTGCTGGATAACATCGACGGGCCGTGGGATGCGACCGTGGTTTGTGATCGCATTTTAAAATCGCTGCATCAACCGGTGGCGGTCGACGACAGCGAGGTGATGATCAGTTGCAGTATCGGTGCGACGGTTTACCCGGATGATTCACTGGGCGCACAGGAGCTGATCAAGAACGCCGACATCGCGATGTACCGCGCCAAAGAGCACGGCGAAAACCACTACCAGTTCTTTTCCGAGAAGACCGATACGGTGATGCACGAGCACCTGCGGATTTACGCCCACCTGCGCAACGCCATCGACAATGACCAGTTCTTCATGGAGTACCAGCCGAAGCTGGATACGGCCAGCGGCAGGATGGTAGGCATGGAGGCGCTGATACGCTGGCAGGACCCGGAACACGGCCTGGTCGAACCCGAGGTGTTCCTGCCGATTGCCGAAGACAGCGGCCTGATCTCGGAGATAACCCGGTGGGTGATCGATGATGTCTGCCGCCAGGCGAATGCGTGGTTTCTGGGTGGGCAGTTGACCGTGCCGGTGGCGGTGAACATCTCGGCGCTGGAGTTCAGGCGCTTTGACCTGCTGTCGGTATTAACCGACTATCTCGAAGAAACCGAACTGCCGGCCGAGCTGCTCGAGCTTGAGCTAACCGAGGCCGCGCTACAGTCCGGCACCGATGATGTGATTGAGATCATCACCGGCCTGAAGAGGCTCGGCGTTGGCATTGCACTGAACAATTTTGGCACCGGCTATTCCTCGCTCAGCGATCTAAACCGACTGCCGGTGAACACGCTGAAGATCGATCGCCACTTTGTCGCCCAAATAAAAACTGCGGGTGATGACAGCGCACTGATTTCGGCGATTGTCTCGATGGGGCATGCACTTGGCCTGTCGGTGGTCGCCGATGGCGTCGAGACCGAAACCCAGCGCGACTACCTCAAGGCCAAAGGCTGCGATGCGATGCAGGGCTTCCTGTTCAGCCGGCCTTTATCGGTAGATGATATCACCAGCAAACTGGATGAACTGCTGGTGGCGGATGACTGATCATTTAATCTGAATAGTCCTGTTGCCGATGTGCTATGCTGCACACGCTTTCCGGCAGTACCCGCTTTCCTCCCTACCACTATACAGAGACCGTACCACGATGACCTTCAACAGCCTTGCAGGCTTTTTTGTGCTGCTTATAACAACTACTGCCGCACTGGCCGACCAGAGCAATCTACGACTCGAACAGAACAGGTCTTCTGATTTGAACGACCGGAAAATCACCTCTATCGGTGCACTACAATTTAAAAAAGATATGGAAGCACATATCGACCTGGTTCACCGTGAATCTGATATTGTTGGCGATAGTCTGGCGCTGGACTTTGGTGGTGGCTATGTGTTTAGAGGCACTATCTCGTTGTTTTTGGGAGCGGGAATTTCGTTAGATTACAATCTTGATGTTGATGAATTTAATGACCAGTATTATGCCGAGGCAGGGCTGGTGCTTGACCTGACAAAAAAATTAGGCATTACCGTCAGACAACAACATTTTTTTCATCAGCCGGATGACTATGAAAAAGTAATTATGCTGGGTGTTTTGTTCCGGCACTAAAAAGCATTCCTGGTTAAACCTCATTCAGCAACCGGGCTTTTTTCTAGCAACTAGCCAAAACACGCCTGCGTCATAGCTGAAACATGCTGATGGCTGGTGCCACAGCAACCACCAACCACATTTAAATTAGTCAAATGCGTTTTTAGCTGTTTGTATTCCTGTCCCAGCTGTTGCGGATTGCCGGCATCCAGTTCGGTGCATTCATCGAGTTCTGCATGGCTTTTGCATGATGCGTTGGCACGTATGCCGCCGATGCGATTTAGCCATGGCTGGTTTTGTTGCAACACGGTTTCAAAATGTGTGGGGTGTGCGCAGTTGATCATGTAATACAGCGGATAGGTATTGCTTATCTGATCAAGCTGCTCAATGGCTTGCTGTAGTGTTTCCCCTGAGGGTAACCGGCCATCAGTTTCAGTGGTAAATGAAATCACAACTTCGACATCATTTTTCATTGCTGATTTGATTATGCCGCATGCTTCTTTGATGTTGGTCATAGTCAGGGCAGTGACGATGTCGGCCCCAGCTTCACTGAAGCTTTTGATTTGAGAACTGTGGTAGTACTCTGCCTGTTCGGCACTCATATAGCACTCGGGGTTGTAGCCATCATAGCGAGGGCCGATGCAGCCGCTATTTATGCAGGGAGTATTAAGATTGGCCTGTGCTCTGAAGTCATCCAGAAACTGTATAGCTTTGTGGTTGATGCGATCAAGCGCTTCGGCATTATAGCCGAGCTTTAAACCCCAATCGGTGCTAGCTCGCCATGTGGGCGCTTCTAATATCAGGCCAGTATTGTACTGCTTTGCGATAGTGACATAGTGCCCGTAGTATTCCTGTAGATCCTGCTGACCCTGTTCAGTTTCCAGCAATGGAAAGGAGGCGAACTCGGGCAGGTCGTAATCTTTCTTGAAGATCAATTCAGTTTCGAGACCACCGTCAGTAATAAAAGGTGTACAGGTATTGCAGAGAGCTGACCGGGAAGATGACTGGTGATAAATGTGCATGGCATTTATCTAAAATATCGATAGTAAGATATTAACTAATGACTGGTTCATCCCTGTAACGATAATCAGCAGGCCTGTATTCTACGTATACGCCAAAATATTTTGCTGACTGTTCCAGAAATTTCATTTTTATTACGTCATCATTGTTAATGATGTGCCTGGGATTTTTCTTATTGGGAATAGCTGCTGTGCCGGTACTATTTATTGATTTATTATTTTTCATTTTCCCACCTCTGGTTTATGTTCAAAAATATAACGAATAACCAAAATTAAATTATAGTGAGAATGCAGAAGCATAAAACACAGTAATTTTACAGTTATTATTTTTGGTTGTTTTTTTACATAGATAAAAACAATTTAATTCCCTTCTCATCAATAGTGCCGACCATGTGCTGTCTTTTTTTAGAATCATAATAAAAACTATGAAAAAACTATGGCAGTGTTTTTTATTTTTTGTGATACAACAATCAATAAATAACTAAACAGGGATTTATTCATGATGACTATAACTAAATCACACACTAATTATATTTATATGAATTCCATTTTTTTCTGGCTGGTTTTATCATTAGGCGCAGGCATGTATCTGTTGATGACTAACCAGGTTAAGCTTCTGCATATTGCAGCGCTGAGTGGGACCGGGCTTATCCTTGGGCTATTAACTGCCAGCTTGTTTCTGCTGATTATTGATCTGCAGAAGGAGAATGAACGCGATCCACTGACGCAGGCGTTTAGCCGTTCGTATTATCGGAAGAAGCTTAAATCCTGGTGTGAAAACAAGGTTAACTTTTCACTCATTCTGATTGATGTTGATTATTTTAATAGCATTAATACCGTTTATGGCTATAGCGTTGGTGATGAGGTTTTAATCAGCTTAAGTGAACTTATAATGAATAACACGAAACGTACTCATGACATTGTTGCCCGTCATGGTGATGGTAAATTTGCCTTGATGGTGGATCGAAATGATCTGGTAGCGGCATCAAATATTGCTAAACGTTTGTGCATCAAAATAAGTCGTACGCCAATGCATTCAACTATTCATCTGACCTGCAGCTTTGGTGTGGCCCAGTTCAGAACGGAAGGCGATACGCCTGACACACTCTTTGAACGTGCCAATGACGCATTGATGAAATCAAAGGATAACGGTAAAAATTGTGTGGCGATGGAGGTTGCAGCTTAATCACGTAGCTGTACACAGCATGTCTATGCTTCTGTATTTGTGATGAAGTGTGAATCTTTTTCTAGCTATTCAACCAATGTTGTAGCGATGTTCCTTTACCCTTAATCGTAATTTGCTCATTAGTCATTCTACTTAGATCAGATTATCGTTTAGTAGGCGTATTAGCCGTCACAGTTGCTATCACATCTCCATTCTGGTCATAGGCCTCAAAGTTCGAAACAACAACGTTATCAATATTAAGCCCGCTTATATAAAACTTGAGGTCAGCTAAATCAGTGAAACCCGCTGATGTTGTCGGCAATATAATTATTTTTGTGGTTACACCATCATCCGTCCAGTGAAGGTTCTTTTTTTCACTTGTGGGGTTCGCTACAAATACATTACCCGCAGCATGTGTTATTTCTAATGATAAGGCCGCAGGTATTTCTGTCCCATCAAAATCAATTTGGTAGTGACCTGATCTTTCCAGGGATTTTAAGTTGTCAGAAGTCATATTAAAATAAGATCCACCGCCCCAGGGGTTTTGTGCAGAAAATGGGGCCGCTTCACCAACGCCTGACACGATAGAAACAAATGAACTCGCTGTTTCTACTACCTCAGCTGTAACTGGGTCAATGGACTCAATCAGTATGGTGGCATCCTTATCTATAGTCATATTACTGGGCAGGTTTACATACACAATTGTTTGCCACCAGTCATCATCACCATGAGTGTACCAATAATCAATTTGAGAAGCGTAATCAACTGCACCTGGAGATACTGCGTCTCCCGTTTCGCGTGACACAACTATATTCGACAGTGGATCAGGATACAGGTTAATAACCGCGCGTATGTTAGGGTCACCAGGCTCATAGACTGTCTGCGTTCCTGTTCCATCATCATCTGTAATGGTCACCCTTATCCTATCCCGTGAAAATGTTTGCATCCATCCTGCCGCAACTGCCACAGTATCGTTTGAACGAGCCAGATGATTAAATGTTTGATGGCCAGCGCAACCCATTAAGTTCACTAGCAGCAGGGCTAACAATATCTTCAGCGTCTTCATAATAAAATACCTCTTTAATCCTTTTTAAAATGTTTCAGGATAACTATCCTGTATTCAATTTATAAATATTACCAGTACCAGTACTATTAATATAAACAACACTACTACGGCATGACCATCTGTCGCAACAAGATAAGATCCTGTATATTAATCACACCGTCAGGTGAGCCAACAGGGTATAAATCACCATTTTGCAGTTGTTCAGCTGTTGGTGTTATCTCACCTTGTACAATCCGTATCATAAGCAAATAGTCTGCTGCATTAACAGTGCTATCAGGTGTGGATACTGGAGCAATATCACCAATAACATCTGGTATTAACGGATTTACGTCTATATCATCCTGGAATGTGTCACCATCGGTATCAACATTGTTGGGATCAGTGTCACTGCCGGGAGTATAACTGTAAAGATCACCGTCGTAGTTAATTTCTTCATAGTCGGTTAAGTTATCACCATCACTGTCAGCGATGGTGTAATCAGTGCCTACTGCAAGCTCGAAGGTGTCAGGTAACCCATCACTATCGTTATCAAGGCTGGTGACTGCCGGGTTCGTACCAAACAGAAACTCTTCAAGATTGGTAAAGGCATCACCATCTATGTTTTCAGAGGCATCGGTCTCATCGAGCCGATCCAGACCATTGCTCTTGTACTGATCTTCAAAGGCATCTGACATACCGTCGTTGTCATCATCATCATCACACTTATCACCGATGCCATCACTGTCGTAATCTTTTTGTTTGTTGTTATATACATCTGGACAGTTATCAAATATATCATAAACACCATCACCATCTGTATCAGGTAGATCAAACACACTGGGGTCAGTACCACCCAAATATTCTTCAAGATTACTCATGGTATCGCTATCCTCATCTAAAGAGGCATCTGCTGCATCGAGTGTATTTAGGAAGGCGTAGCTCTCTTCAAAACTGTCCGGCATGCCATCATCATCATCGTCATGATCACAGACATTGCCTATGCCATCACTGTCATAATCAGCCTGATCCTGGTTGTAAATATACAGGCAGTTATCAACGGTATCGTCAATACCATCACCATCCGTATCAGGTAGATTGAATACGCCAGGATCGGTACCGCCAAGATACTCAACAAGGTTACTCATGCTGTCACCATCTTCATCTAAAGAGGCATCTGCTGCATCGAGTGTATTTAGGAAGGCGTAGTCCTGTTCATAACTGTCGGGCATGCCATCATCATCGTCATCATAATCACAGACATTGCCCAGGCCATCACCATCATAATCAGCCTGATCCTGGTTAGATATATCCACGCAGTTATCGATCGTATCATCAATGGTGTCGCCATCAATATCTGATGGAATTACATTGAATACGCCAGGATTGGTACCATCACGATATTCGGTAAGATTACTGAGGGTGTCACCATCTTCATCCAGACCTGCATCACTCGCAACTAATGGATCGAGGAAGACATAACTATCTTCATAATTATTGGGCATGCCATCACCGTCGATGTCATCATCACAAGCATCACCGACACCATCATTATCTAAATCAGCCTGACTGACATTAACATCGACCGGACAGTTATCTACGTTGTCATAAACAGTATCACTATCACTATCAACAGTCACTGGTGGCATGTCAATCAGGATCTCAACCGTCTGACCGCTGTTGATATTAGGTATGCTTACCTCGGTTTCTGAATATCCAGTCTTGTTTGTAGTAATGGTATGGCCTGTACCCGTGTTACCTGTAATTAACACATAGTTACCGTTATACAAAACACTTTCTGCTGGGGTAGCTGTTTCTCCAAAACTATTAATAACATTAGCTGCCGTTAACTGTGCATTGGTGGTGGCGCTCTTGACCATGGCCACGATCACACCAAGATCGGCATTGAGGTGATTACTAACGGTATAGCTGAAGTTAGCGCTAACGGCCTTTAATCCATAAGGATCGACCGCGACAACTTTCCAGACGTAGCTCTGGCCATCACAGAGTCCCGCTACGGCATCAACGAAGGTGCTTGGGCTGGTGAGTTCTTCCTGGACATAAGGCGCATTTTGCTGGGTACAGCCACTGCCAGTATCTTTGGTGAAGGTGGTATAGCTGGTGTCATCCGCCAAGTAGAAGCTGTAGGTCACCGCATCCTGATCAGGATCGGTCGATGCATCCCAGGTGAAGGCGGTGATATATGGGCCTGTGTCACCATTAGTTGGAGTTTGCAGGTTAAATGGCGTAGGTGGATCATTGGGATCACCGCCATCTTCACGGTTCTTGTAAATGATTGAGCGTTTAGCTGATGATAATGCACCCGTGAAACGATCATTCACATAACTGAATATCTCGTATTTACCCGCTTCAGTAAATGCAGTGTAGTCGAGCGTATACGGCTCACCCGGTGCTGCTGGGGGAGTATAAGCACGGCGAATGAAGTCACTGGATAACTGCTCAGTGGTGCTTTCTACCGCATCAATAAGTACCGTTCCTGGTGTACGGATCTCAACGTAAGCCTGATTGACCTGAGAAGGGTCATTGGCATACATCGTTAGCACCGCATTGCTGGTAGCATTATCCAGATACTGGGTGCCACTCACACTCTCAACAGCAGCAGGAATGAAGGCATCGTTGGTCAATGACCCCTGATCAAAACCAAGCACCACATCAAGTGCGCTCTGGCCGTCTGATGAGCTATCAAACAGGGCGTTGGTGCCTAAACCATCGGCATCATCATCCAGTAATGGATGCTGCACGGCGGTATCGAGGAACTCATTGTCACTGTTGGTTGACGTGTCACCACTGACTTCCTTGGTGTAGGTTTCAGTTTTGACTGTAGCGACTTTGAAAGCGTCACGCAAGTTGTTACCTTCACCCAGCTCAAGGAACAGCTCTTCGAGGAAGTACTCACCGACACGGATGTTATCGTCTTCTATCGGCCCCTTATAAGAAGGTTCATCCCCAGTAGCACTGGTAATTACAATACGGCCATCACCAGTGATGCCTGAGATAAAGCCGCCCGAGTAACAGGCACCGATGATAATAATACGATTGTTATCTATTTTAAGCTGAGCATCTAATGCATCCATGTTGGCTTCAAGACTACCCAGCCACAGGTTGAGTTCGCTTGGCAGTATGGTTTCATCATTCATGAAGAAACGTGCTTCCAGCTCATCAACAGCCTTACCGCCATGATCAACCATAACCAGGTAAACAGGAGCAGGGCGGTCATCAATCTCCGCAGCCAGGCCATTGGGGATTAAGTCCTGGAGTAATTGTGGATCACTTACACCATTGGCGGAACCTTCAATCAGTTTCTGGATAGTGGCTTTATCCGGCAGGCCATCTACACCGGTCTGGTTGGTGTCATAGTTAAAGTAGAAGATATCCTCTTCAGCAAAGCCGCGATCTTTAAAGGTCTCGTAAATACGATTAGCCGTTTTGTTATGCGAATCCAGGCCTTCTTCATTAGAAAGTTTACCCTGGATAATAATGGCGTAACCAGCAGACGTACCCACCAGTAAACTAATGGGGTTGGAGGTCGAGGCTGCCAGGTTAGGGTAGGTAGCGGTGTCGGTGAATTTAGCGACCATCGAATAAACACCGGCCTGATCAAAAATAACATCTACACCATCACCCAGGTCAGACAGGGTCAGGTTACCTGTATAGTTAGCCTCATCTATGATGAGAGGATCAACAGGTGACCCATCTGGTTTTGTGATGTGCAGTTCTAGTGGTATGCCTGTCAGGTCTGCATTCAGATCATTCAAACGGGTTAATGTTAAGAATGCATCGGTGGTCTGGCCAACGGGAACACTGGTGTTGGTCAGTGATAAATCCAGTGTGGTGGTCGCGGGTGTGCCTGAGAAGTAAGAGAAAGTCACACTAGTGGTGGCTGTGTTGCCCGCATAATCTGTGGCGCGTGCAGTGATGGTGTAGGGCACCTCACTACTGGTCCACAAACCCTCAGTATTGTAGCTCCAGTCATAGCTCCACGCACCAATATCATCGCTCACTAGAATCCATGCAGGCGCACCTTCAACCAAAGATCCACCTGTCACCTGTACTGAGTTAATGCCATCGGTAATCTGTAGCTCGATTTTCTTAATTCCGGTATCAAAGTCTGCATTGTCCGATGAACTACCATTAATAGAATTCACAGAAGTTAAGATTGAGTCCGCTACAGGTGAAGTAATCGTAACAACAGGAAGGCCGTTATCAAAGGTATATACCTGAGTCTGTTCAACTTCATAATTTGGAGTGTCTGCGTTATCGACGGAGTAATATTTTAATATCGTTTCGTGACTACTCGCGGGGATATCAATAATTGCATAATCAAGCGCCAGGTTATATTGCATGCCTCCATCAGTTGAGTAATAGATGTTTGCACACTCTGAGCCAATACCATCACTACAGGACAGGTAAACGCTAATATCGGAGTTGTATACACCTTCTTTGGGTGAGGCGTTGGTCACGGGTGCACGTGTATCGATCACCTTGATATTAAATGCAGGCAGGCTGACCTGTTCGGTGCCATCACTCACGGTCAGAACAATATTACTGATCGTGCCGTAGTTATCGTTAGAAGGTACGCCTGTTAATACGCCTGTGGCAGGATTAAAGGTGAGCCATGCTGGCAGTGAGCCGCCATCTGCTGTTACAGATACTGAAAGGGTTGGGCCATCACCGCCATCAGAAATTGCCGGTGTAAACGTGTAAGTATTTTCAGGTGTCGCTACCGTGCCGGGTGTGCCACTAATAGTCGGTGCAACATTGAACATAAACGTATCAGAAACATTAGGAATGCCGTCGTTATCAATGTCGGTATCGGAATTATCACCACAGCCATCACCAGAAGTAGGCAGGTTGTAGTCGATAGCACCGCAGTCACCATCGTAATCACCTTGTTCAGCAGAGTTGAACGGGAACAGGTCTTCAGTATCACCAACACCATCATTGTCGTCGTCAATATCACAGGCATCGCCACCATCATCTGGCCCTGTAGACACGCCCGGCACTGCATCACTGTCGTTATCAAGCTGGTCTGGGTCAGCTGTTCCTATGCATAAATCAATATCATCTGTCGCAAAATCGAGATCGTGGTCAACTTTTGCATCAATGACTACATCACCGATGAGAGGAGATCTGAGCGGTGTCAAAGAGTGCAATTCTGCTTTCCAGCGAAGGTCGTCACCCTGGGTTGGGAAAGTAAATTCTACTCCGCGCTGTACCTGGAAAAACTGTGTGCCGCCATTATTGCTCATATAGAAATCCACAGAGTTGTTCCAGTCTAGCGGCACGTATCCATTTAATGTTGCCTTGAGGATATCGGTATCGGTATCAACTTCTTCTGAAATGACTTTGTTTTTGTTTAAAGCATATGGACTAGACCTGAACAGGTCGTTACTAAGCGTATAGTTAGCAACGACAAAATCTTTTACGCCATCATTATCAAAATCCCTTGCTACAGCACCATAAGATGTTTTGCTTGATGTTGTAAGTTCAATACCCACTGCATCAGAAAAAGGTGTAGCAGTGCCATTATTTAGATAATACTTATTAACTCCAGAAGCATTGAAAACAATTACGTCTAAGTCGCCATCGTTATCAATATCTTCCAGTAGAATATCTAATGTATAGTCTGCATCTGTCGTTATGTCAATGCCGGCGTTTGTAAACGGGTTACTTAGCGTGTCATTGATATAAAGTTTGTTGACAGTGCCATAATTGCCCACTACGGCATCTGGCCAACCATCACCATTAACATCGCCAATAGCAATTCCATAAGAATTTTGAGTATCTGTTCCCGGTGCGCCGCTATAAAACTCCCATTTATAGAATGATGTGCCCGTGCCATTATTTAGGTAGGTGTAGTTGCTCCCATTATTACCAACCATGATATCGATATCATCATCATTATCAATATCAGCCAGTTCAACTGTCATAGAATAGTGCGCATCACCAGTATAGACACTGATTGGTGTCACACTCAAAGCGTAGCTGGAACCGTTGTTTAGAAATATTTGGTTGTCAAGCGTTGTTGAGTAATTAGCGAGAACAGCATCTAGCCTACCATCACCATTCAAATCTGCCAGTTTGACGTCCCTGGCTGTAGTGCCACTACCAAGGTTGTAACCAGATGTTGAGCCAAATAAACCTGTCCCATCATTTGTATAGACTCTTGATGCTGCACTGGTATTGGCAACCACAATATCTGGATAACCATCACCAGTAATATCGCCAGAATCGATACCCCAGCTAGAATGCTTATCTGTATCGAGATACTGTAATGTGTAGGGAATAGTAGCGGGATATGAGCCACCAAATGGTGATGATGTTTTATTATTAAGAACAACAGTATTTGGATAGGTAGATGTATCATAGTTGGCAAATGCTACATCCAGTGCGCCATCATTATTAAAATCAGCGGCCGTAACATCAAGTGATCTATATGCGCCTGTTGATGAGGCTACCTGTGATCTTGTTATGCTTGAATACCCTGCTGATGCGCTCTGGTTGTAATAAATACGGTTAATACCGTTGGCGGCGACAACAATATCGGGTTTGCCATCGTTTGAAAAATCTGCAACAGCAAGTTTATAGCCAGATATTGCTTCATCAGAAGCGAAGTTTGTTGGTACTCTCCAGCTATTAACAAAAGTGTAATCAGATACGTCTGGATAGAGAACCTCTACACGTTTTCCATCTTCATTAACGCTGGCAATGTCAATAATACCATCAAGGTTAAAGTCACCAAGCTTGATGTCGGTAGAGGCTGTATTGGTTCCAAGGTACATAGCGTTTCCATCAAACGGCGTGGAGGTGCCATCGTTTAATACAACTCTTGTGTAATCGTCAAAACTCCCAATAATGGCATCTAAATAGCCATCCTGGTTTAAATCGTATAATTCAATTGAATTCGATTGTAGTCCCGTACCTATTTCTATTTTTCCATTACTGTATGGTGTGCTATCACCATCATTTAAATATAGCCAGGCGCCACTAAGGGTGGCTTCAACCAGGTCTAGATCACCGTCATTGTCGACATCACCCAGTGCTTTATCAAACCCTCCGCTATCGATATCAATGCCACCACTGGAAAAGGGTGTTGAAGTTCCATCATTAAGATAGAGCCGTGTACCCTGTATAAGATCAGTTTTTCCATCATTATTTACGTCACCTGTAGCAATATCCAGGACAAATGTGGATACACCAAAGGTTTGCATGTTTGCCGCTGTATAGGGGGTTGAGCTCCCATTATTAAAAAATATTTCTGAAAGCTGACCGCTGGCTCCGCCATTAATGAGATCCAGTCGCCCATCGTGATTAATATCGGCCAAATACACTAAATACGCGCCTGAGTGAGCATCCGTAATTATGGTAGCACTGACGCCATCAAAGGGTTTATTGGTGCCATTATTTTTATATAGTTTTGCTTGAGTAGAGAGGCCGCTGGTAATAATATCAATATCGCCATCGTTATCGACATCGCCATATGCTAATCCACGACTCTGATCGGCGTCAGTTGAAATATCATCAGCAATACCATCAAACGCACTACTGGATGAATTATTAAGATAGAGGCGGTCGATGCCATTGGCACCCACGACTATATCTATATCACCATCGTTGTCGATGTCACCGATTCCTGAAGAGTGGGCAACAATTGAATCATTGGAGATATCGATACCCTCAAGGCTGGCACCAAATGGTTCATTACTGCCGTCATTAACATATAGCTTACCCCGGGCTGAATAATTTGCCACGTAGACATCAAGGTCACCATCATCATCAGCATCGAGTAAATGGATGCCTACACTTCGATCTGTATCGCTACTAATTGAAATAGCACTGGTTGATGTATCAAAGGGCGTACCAGGTGTGTTAGCCGAATTGTTTATAAATAGATAGCTTGGGACGCCACTGTCGATTTCACCAGAGACGACAATATCTATATATTTGTCACCATTAACATCACCGAGGTCAATGTTTTGAAGTTCACCGTTTGTAATGTTAGAAATGTCCTTGCTAGTCTGTCCCAGAAAGGGTTCTGTACTGCTACCATTATTCAGTATGTATTTAACATTGGTTCCTGTTTGACCATTGTTGTATACGCTAACAATGTCATTGTTTCCGTCATAATCAATGTCTGCAACCATAACAGCATTAGTACGTGCCGAACTGGGTTCACCAAAGGTTTGAGCGGTTACACCATCAAATGGATTGCTAGTTCCATTATTGATATAAAGCCTGTCATTTGTATATTCATTACCAACAACAACATCCAGCCAGCCATCACCATTAACATCAATAGCCTGTATTGAAACCGTATAATCGTTATCACTGGTGATATAAGTTTTTGATACCCCTTCAAAAGGGGTATCAGTTCCATTATTGAAGTACAGAAGATTAATACCCTGTGCACCGAACACAATGTCCAGATCTCCATCCTGATCTATATCGCCAGTATCGATGGATCTAATTGTGTTTGTCGCATCAGACAGATGAATTATTGATGCATAACTGTCAAACGTATCAGGATCCCTGATATAGACGTAATTACCGGTAATAATGTCATTGGTGCCATCACCGTTAATATCTGCAAGCTTTACCGCGAATGTACTATAGAGGTTTGATGATACATCCATCCCTGTAGATGTATCTGCGGTCAGACCCAGCTTTTTAGGGCTACGCTTACCCAGTTTTACAAATTGATCTAATGTATCCCAGTTGGCCGTGGTGCCAACAGCGCGCAGGTCGGCATCAATAAATTCTTCTGTAAAGGGTAAGCCGGGTTCATTCGCATAAGCACTAGATTGGTACAGGGCAATAGTTATAAAAAGAACCGGTAAGCCCAGAATCAGCGTGGATAGCTTACAGGGTAAAATTCCGAAACTTCTTGTGGTAAAAATCATACAACCAATCCTTAGAATGTTATAAATTTAGCCGCAACACACGTATATCATGTGTTTTTAGAGCTAGCAGTCACGAAAATAAACAGTCGTATTTACGTGATCATGGCGAGCCAGTTATTATGACTACAAAAAAATCGCCACTCAGACTTTAGCCTATATAGGTTTATATTGGAAAACCTTGACCAATATCACAAATTTTTTATTATCAAGCTTTAGTATTCACACCTGTAAATAACGTTAGGCAATTGGTTTATTATCTAATTTGTATGCGCTACCGGCAGCGGGAGTTTACTTTTAGTCTGAGCCATATTCAATATGCAAATATCTAATTTGCCGTAGTTTTTTAGTAATAATTTAGCACTGTTTTAGTCAGGCTATGCAGGTCAATATTTTAGATTTAATAATGAGAATTATTTTCATTTGTATGCAAATGGAATGAAATAGTGATGTACTTTCATTATTGAAAAATAACAAAAAAGGAAAAAAGGAGTTAAAAATGTTTTTACTGCAATGTATAAATAGAAAAGTCTTCGTTTACCTGTCGGTTTTTATTTTCTGTGCGGCATCCGGAGTACATGCAAGTACCAATGTAAGGTTAGATTCATCCGCAGAGGGTAAAGTTGTACAAAAACAGGGACGGGTACAGGTTCATCAAGCTATTAGCAATAAATGGGTTTATGCCAAGCCGGGGACTTTGCTGCACGCTGGAGATACCATTAGAACCGGCACCAATGGTAAAGCCAGCCTGGTGATGTCTGATGAAACCATCATGCAGGTTGGGCGAAATACCAAACTTGAAATTAATCACGTAGCTAAAAATGCAGGCTGGTTTGAGAAATCAGTTATTGCAAAAAGCCTCAAAAAGGCCTCCCGATCTGTATTTAGTTTGCTCTCTGGTAAATTATGGGCACGAAATAAAAATAAAAATGTACGCGCCCGTTTTAAACTCGCCACTGCTTCAATAGGTATTCGCGGTACTGAACTTATCATTGAAGCCAAAAAAGATGGGGCTATGAACTCTGTAGTACTAGAAGGAACAATTGAAGCACAAAATGAATTTGGAACAGTCATTGCTGAGGCGGGTAATCAGGTTATAGCTCAGCCCGGACAAGCACCTCAAAAATCTATTCTGTTAAATCCTGAAAATGCGGTTCAGTGGACTCTTGTAATTCCACCATTGATCAATGCTGATGATTTTTCAACTATTAACATTTCAAAAGATTTAATAGAGCTACTAGAACAGGAAGACTATTCAACAGCTGCTCAAATAGTCAAACAGAAATTAGAACTCACTCCTAATGACAATTCATTACAGTTAGTTGATGCTGTACTTGATATATTTAACAGACAACCACAAGGTGCATACAAAAAACTAACTCGTCTAAAAAAAGCGATTCCCGGCAGTGGAATATTATTACGCTCACTCGCTACTGCTGGCCTCATGACAGAACATAAAGATACTGCTGTAGAGGCTGCTAAAAAATCTGTAGAGCTAGAGCCTGAAAACTCATTTAATTATGTGGTATTAGCGTATGTACAGCAGTCACGTTTTGAACTAGAAGAAGCCATCCAGTCTGCTAACGCCGCATTACGTATTGATCCAGACAATATTCTTGCCTCTGTCATATTGGCGCAATTGCAGTTTGGCAGCGGTTATACCCAGCAGGCAATGAATACATTATTGGTGGCGCAGAAAAAAGAACCCAGAAATGCCATGATCAACAATCTTGCCGGTTTTGTATTACTGTCATTGCGTGAACTGGAGGATGCCAGAAACGCTTTTAATATGGCTTTAGAAAGTGATGCAGGTATGGCTGAATCACATATGGGCCTGGGTATTATTGAGATGCGCCAGGGCAATGCAGACCGTGCACTGGAAGAAATTACCAGTGCTGTAGCGCTTGACCCACAGCGTTCATTATTTGTGAGTTACTGGGGAAAAATGCTACATCAGGTAGGGCGTTATGATAAGGCATTAGATATGTTTGAGCACGCCGCTTTGCTAGATAAAAAAGACCCAACGCCTATATTTTACAAGTCGATTATCTTGAGGGATTTGAACCGTTCTGGTGAGGCTATTGAGGCGCTTAATCAAGCTATTGCTCTGAACGATAATCGTGCTATTTATCGTTCACGTTTTCTTCTTGATCAGGATTTAGCCGTTCGCAATGTAGATTTATCAATATTGTACGATAAGTTAGGCTTAACTCGCCTTGCAGAAAAGAAAGCAGTATCTGCTATCAAATCTGATTACACAAACTATAGCGCACATTTGTTCTATGCCGGTGTACTAGGAAATCAGGAAGACCGGTCATATCCCGCAGGCTCAGAAGCACTGCTCGCACGCATGTTACAACCTGCTAATGTAAATACTTTTAATACCTTTAATGATTACACTTCGTTTTTTGAGCAGCCTGATATTGGTGGACAAATAACAGCACGAGGGGGCAATAATGGAACTAAAGGTGGAGATATAATTATTTATGGCTCTGATCCGGACAGTAATTTTGCTTACAACCTCGGTGTATTCAGTGACAAAACAGACGGCTGGCGCGATACAAATTCCGAAAAAACAAAAACCGCAGCATTTATAGGCAAGTGGCAACCTTCAGAAGAAAACGGGTACTTAATCTCTGCATTATTTTCTGATTTTGAACAGCGTGATAGAGCTGATCAGCGCTATGAGTTTGATAGTCCGTCTTCACCTGAAGATGAATTGAATCTTGAGCTAGGTGCATTTGAAATTGGTTACAACCATAAACTAACACCTAGCAGTAATTTACTATTCTATGGAACATACCAAAACAATACAGGAGATTATATAACAACGACAGATTCAACTTTAGTTGTTGACCCTGCTTTATATTTAGATGATACAAATACTGCTGAATTCGAACGTCCTTATACTCAACTACAATTCCAGTACATGAATAAAGTAAATAATCATCAGATTATTACTGGGCTATTAGGTTTTTCGGGCAACACTATGCAGGAAAATTTAATTGTTGGTGCAAATGCTGTAGATAGAGGAGCAGAAATTCCTGTTGTTATTGATGCTCTGATAGCCTTTGACAATCCAATGCCATCGTATGATCATGATATTAGCTTTATCAGCGCTTATATACACGATAGCTGGAAATTTAATGAAGCCATAATGATAGAGGCAGCAGTTTATTTTGATAAAATGGAAAATGCAGATGCGTTCTCTAATACTACCTGGGATGTAGAAGAAATAGGACCCCGCCTTGGCCTTATTTGGAATGCCAGCACAGATAATACTTTAAGACTATCTGCATTTAAATACGTGCTACCTTTTGTAACCTCAAGACTAGACCCAGTTGGTATCGCCGGCATACCAATTTTTAGGAACACTGATGAAGGAACGATTATTGAAGAGATTGATCTGGTTTGGGAATATGAAACTGAAAAAGGCCTGGTTTCATTTGGGGTATTTAGCCTCGATAAAGAAAGTCCACCCAATACTATTGGACTTGAAGGTCAAACTGACGGCGTAGAACTAACCTATGAAACACTGCTCACCATGACAACAGGTCTGAGTTCAAGCTACAAGTACGCATCTATAGAAACTCAAAGTGAGCCGTCATTAAATCGTGATGATCAATCGCTTGTCATTGCGTTACACAACCAACAGTCTAATGGTTTTTCTATTGGCATTAAAAATACTTACAGAGTTATTAATTTTGAGGATGGCCATGACACACCAGATATTAATATTCTAGACGCAGATATCACGTATGAGTTTGACGATAAAGCTGGAGAAATATCGCTCAAAGTTAAAAACATTCTAGATGAAGAGTTTAACTGGGTCACTGACAATTTTGTGATCACAGGAAGAAACCCGGAACGTGAGTACCTGCTATCAGCAACGGTTAACTTCTAATTAGGTCATACCTCCAGCCTGAAAAAAGATTAAATACCACTAAAGAAGTATAACTATCGAATTAAAGACTTAAGTTTAATTGCAATATATTATTTAGTACTTAATGTAAGCTAGAAGGCATGGATTTATCTAAATCACTATCAACAAAAACATTAAGATATTTAGCGGATTGCTCCAAAAATTTTATTCTTATAATTTCATCAGTATCAATACTGTTCATAAATTTTTCTATTTCTATTTCTAACTGTTCAACGCCACGATGTGCTGCTGTTTTAAACTTATTCATTTCTGTAAGCTCGCTTTTCCTCGTTAAAAAGGGGAGTGTCTGTTGAATTCAAACCACGAAAGAGGATTTTAATTGTATTTAATATTAAAAAATTTGACTATAGTCACGAAAATAATCCATAAAATATAAATATTTGCGCAAATACCAGACTAATCAAATGATATTTTACAGACAGTAGATTCAAACTTTTGAATGAATATGAATGGTAATGTTTTGTTTTATAAGTTTTTTATATTGATTGCAGCTGTGAATATATAATCTTTTTATGTAAGCAATTAATAAAATAATAAAAAACCGATACAGATATTTGGTTAAGACTTTGAGTTTGAGTAACGCCTTCCAAACAGTCCGATATTGATTAACAGTGCCAGTAATAGTAGTGGGTGTAATACGCCGCTACTACTGCTACTGGTTCCGCTGCTAGTTGTTACACTCGTATCGGTTGTATCTATGTTTGCAGCTTTTGGACTGGTGCCGGCCTGAAATTCTTCCAGGTTGCTCTTGCCATCATTATCGCTGTCACTATTCGCATCGCTGGCATCCAGCGGATTGAGTGAGTAGAGTATTTCGAACTCGTCACTCATACCATCGTTGTCATCATCGGTGTCTGCATTGTTTCCTATGCCATCACGGTCGGTATCTATATCTTCAGCACTATTAAGCGGGAAAGCGTCATTGGTATCAAGTATGCCATCACCATCATCATCGGTGTCTGCATTGTTTCCTATACCATCACGGTCGGTATCTATATCCTCAGTACTATCCAGAGGGAAGGCATCAGTGGTGTCAGGTGTGCCGTCACCATCATCATCGAAATCGGCATTGTTACCAATTGTATCTAGATCAGTGTCTAACCATTCAGTAATATCTAACGGAAATGCATCACTGGCATTTGCGAAACTATCATTGTCAATATCATTATCACAGGCATCACCAGCTCCATCTTCATCAGTATCAAGCTGTGGTGCATTGGCAATGGCTGGGCAATTATCATAGACATCAGTGATACTATCGCTGTCACTGTCAACGGTATCTCCATTAACCACGTTGGGATTAGTGCCATCAAGGTATTCATTGAGATTACTAACACCATCAAGGTCGGGATCACCGATGGCATCATTCACTAATGTATTCAATCCATAGAGTAATTCAAATGCATCTGGCATACCATCAGCATCATCATCGTTATCACAGGCATCACCCTGTGTATCACCATCAGTATCAAGCTGGTCAGGGTTATAGATGTTGACGCAGTTATCTACCGAATCATCAATAACATCACCATCAACATCAGAAGGAATGATGTCGAATACTTCAGGATTGGTGCCATCCTGATATTCGTGAAGGTTTATGATTGTGTCATTGTCCTGATCAAGAGCAGCATCACCGGCATTGAGAGGATCAAGGAAGGCATAGATATTTTCATAGGTGTCCGGCATACCGTCACCATCATCATCGGTGTCACAGGCATCACCCACACCATCAGCATCGGTATCAAGTTGATTGTCCTGAGCGACTCCATTAGCAACAGTTGGGCAGTTATCGGCTGTATCAATAACGCCATCACTGTCTGTATCAAGTGATAAGTCCGGCGTCATATCAAACAGGATTTCGACCGTTTCACCACTGGCAACACTACCTATCACCACATCTTTAGGTGCGTAGCTGCCTAGTGTTGCGGTAATCGTCTGGCCAACACCCGTATTAGAAGTAAACAGAACATAGTTGCCATTATAGAGAACACTGGCAGAGGCAATTGCCGTTTCACCAAAACCGTTGGCGATATTCGCGGCGGTGAGTTGCTGGTTGGTGGTTGCACTCTTAACCATGGCGACAATCACACCGACATCGGCATTCGTATTATTAGTGTTGTAAGTGAATGGTGTACTGGCAGTGCGTAAACCATAGACGTCAACGGCTTCCACTTTCCAGACGTAGCTTCTTGAGTCACACAATAGAGCCTGCACATCGACAAAGGTGCTGGGGCTTTCCAGTTCTTCTTGCAAATAGGGCGCAGTTAACTGAGTACAGGTTCCATTACCATTGTCCTGGGTAAAGGTCGTAAACGTTGCATCATCAGCAAGGTAGAAGCTGTAGGTGACTGCATCCTGATCAGGATCTATTGATGCCTCCCAGATAAAACCAACAATAGTCTGGCCAGTTGCATTATCTACAGGCGTCAGTAAATTAAATGCATTTGGCACATCATTAACACCATCGAGATCTATGCCCGTTGGCGCGGTATCTGCACGATTCTTGTATATAACTGAACGCTTAGCAGGTGACAGGGCTCCGGTGAAACGATCATTGACATAGCTGAATATCTCATACTTACCCGCCTGTACAAAATCTGCATAATTAAGCGTATAGGGATCGGTTGAAGTCACAGGTGGCAGATAGGCACGACGAATATAGTTATTGGATAACTGTTCAGTTGTGCTTTCTACCGCACTGGACAATGTTGTTGATGGTGCTCGAATTTCAACATAGGCCTGATTCACTTGGCTTGGATCATTGGCGTACAACGTTAAGTCGGCAACGCTGGTATTTTTATCCAGATACTGGGTACCACTTATGCTATCAATATCCGCAGGCACAAACGCATCGTTGGTGAGCGAACCCTGATCGAAACCAAGCACGATGTCAGTAGCCAGCTGGCCATCAGAGGAGTTATCAAATAAGGCATTAGTAGGTGTGCTATCCGCATCATCATTTAATAGTGGATGCTGGATAGCGGTGTCTAAATACGCATTATCACTATTTGCCGATTCGGCACCGCTTGCTGTGTACGCCTCGGTCTTTGCCGTTGCGATTTTGAATGCGCTACGTAAGTCATTACCTTTGCCCAATTCGAGGAACAGTTCTTCGAGGAAGTATTCACCAACGCGGATATTGTCATCTTCCAGTGGTCCTTTGAACGACTGCTCATCTTCGGTGGCACTGGTGATGATGATACGATTGTCGCCGGAAACAGTTGAAATAAATCCCCCGGAGTAACAGGCACCGATAATGACAACTCGTTTATTATCAACCTTGAGCTGAACATCCAGTGCATCCATATTGTTTTCAAGATTAGTCAGCCACAGATCCAGTTCAGTCGGCGTGATAGTTTCTGTATCCATAAAGAAGCGGGCTTCTAATCCATCCAGCGCTTTACCACCATGATCAACCATGATGACGTAAACCGGGGCAGGGCGATTCTGTACCTCGGTCGCCAAACCTTCCAGGGTTGTTTGAATGGTTGCTTTATCCGGCACACCATCAACTCCGGTCTGGTTAATATCGTAGTTGTAGTAATAAATATCCTGATCAACAAAGCCGCGATCTTTTAATGTTTCGTAAATACGATTTGCAGTTTTGTTGTGCGACTCAAGGCCTTCTTCATTGGACAGTTTACCCTGCACGAGCAGCGCATAACCGGCCGAGGTGCCTACCAGCAAATTAACGGGGTTTGAAGATGTGGCTGCCAGATTTGGATACGTTGTGGTATCGGTAAATTTAGCGACCATTGAATAAACACCAGGAACAGTGAAACTGATATCACTGCCATCACCCAGTTGCGACAGAGTCAAATTACCACTGAAATTAGCATTGCCATGTACGACCACAATACTTGCATCTGGTTTAGTGATATGCAGTTCCAGTGGAACGCCAGTTAGGTCAGCACTCAAATCATTCAGGCGATTGAATGTAAGTGTCGCATCGGTAGTTTCACCATTTGGAATACTGCTATTAGTCAACGCCAGATCCAGCGTGGTTGTCGCTGCGGCTGTGTTGTAGAAAGTGAAATTATGGCTTGTAGTAATAGTATTACCAGCGCCATCGATAGCCCGCGCCGTGATGGTATAAACCGTATCACTGGTCCAGTTCAAACCCGTGGTGTCATAACTCCATACACCATCTGCACCTGAAACAGAAAGCCATGCAGCAGCCCCTGAAACAAGACTGCCACCAAATGTCTGGACTGAATTTGTGCCATCAGAGATTTGAATAGAGACATCGACAATACCCGTGCCGACATCTGATGAACTACCCGAAATCGAATCAACGGTTCCACCTTGACCCGGGATGATCGAGCCATCTGACGGTGTTGTAATTGAAACGACAGGGTAATCAAGATCAAAGTTATATGTTTCAGTTTTTACATTTTCAACATTACCGCTAGCGTCTTTTGAATAAAATCTTAAATTAGCACTGCCAGCACTTGAGGGGATGGTGACTGTTGTAGAAGAGCTAGCCACGGTTGTGAAAGCAGAAAGTTCTGCGGTATCATCTGTGGTGTAATGAATGCTGGCGCAACCAGAACCGATATTTTCAAAGCAGGCAATAGTGACCGTGGTATCTTCATTAAAATTGCCACCACCCGGTACAGCAAAGGTCTCCGGTGCGCGCGTATCGAGCACGTTGATATTGAACGAGGCAAGCGTAGCTGTTTGGACACTGTCATTTACCGTAATGACAATACTACTCAGAGTACCATAATCATCATTGGATGGTACACCAGTTAATGCACCAGTACTGGTATTGAAGCTTAACCAGTTCGGCAAGTTTGTTTCAGTACCGCCTGAGAAGGTCAAACTGGCCGTGAGTGATGGGCCGTCTCCACCATCTGATATAACTGGAGTAAATGAATATTCAGAATCAGGTGTCGCATCTGTCGATGGGGAACCGCTAATACTGGGCGCCACATTAAACAGGAACTCATCAACTACACCAGTAAGTACTACGCCATCAAATTCTATGCCATCACCATCAATATCTAAATCGGAAGCATCACCACAACCATTACCCGAGGTGGTCAGGTTGTAGTCAATCGCACCACAATCACCATCCGTGTCGGCTGACTCGTCATAATTAAACGGAAATAGGTCTTCTGTATCAGCAATACCATCATTATCATCATCGATATCACAGGCATCACCACCATCAAAAGCGTGACCCCAATTGTCAGTATCATTATCAAGCTGATCGGGGTCATAGGTACCAACACAAATATCAACATCATCAGCGACCAGATCCTGATCGTGATCATATCGAGCTGTAATAGTTAATGCATCAACATATGGTGAATATAGTGATGTCAATGAATTCATCTCCACCTTCCACCTCAGATCATCACCGAATGTTGGAAATTGAAACTCAATACCTGGCTGAACTTTATAAAAATTCATACCACCATTGTTGCTTAAATACCAGTTTATTGAAGTATGATTAAGTACTGTTTGAGTTGGTGAAAGGGTGGCATATAGAATATCAGTGTCAGTATCAACCTCTAATGATTCTGCAAAGCCTTTTGCATTATCAAATGGCTGAGATCGAATTAATAAATTCGTTGCATTAAAACCTCCAAGTATAATGTCATTTGAACCGTCCTTGTCAAGATCAGCAACTGATGAGGAATTGATTGGATAAGAACCTGGCACTAAAATAATTCCAGTGACACCACCAAATGGATCGCTTGTTCCATTATTTAAATAGAGCATAGATGGTGACGTAACACTGGATCCATCATTAGCTGCAATCAGGTCCAAGTCACCATCCTTATCAATATCAAATAAAGAAACAGAAAAGGTTGGATCGGCATCCGTTGAGATGCTTGAGGCAGGTATGGTATCAAACGGGTTTCCAACGCCATCATTCAAATATAAACGATTAACCTGAGATGTGTTTGCAACAACAATATCAGGCTTACCATCACCATTCACATCACCTATTGCAACATCTCTTGTAAAATGCTGATCTGTTGTAATATCTATTCCTGACGAAGTTCCAAATGTATTTGAACCATCATTGACATATAGACGATTACGTGTGCCAAAATTACCGGTGACAATATCAAGATCACCATCCAGGTCAATATCTACGGCTTCTATTGACCAGGTACCGTAGAAATCATTAGCATCTATTGAAATTGGCGCATCAGCAAATGGTGTTCCAGTGCCGTTATTAATATAGATTTGATTGGGTAAAGTATCGAGCTGGTTATTTCCGATAATTATATCTAAGCGGCCATCCTGGTTAATATCGGCAATATCAATGCCCATAGACATAGTAGCTCCAGTACCAATAACTTCACCATTAGCAATGCTATCAAATGGTAGACCATTGCCATCATTTAAATAATAATAACTATTGCCATTTACATTGCCTGCGACCAGATCATTGTGTCCATCATTATTAAGGTCACCAACATCAATGCCGTAAGTATTGTGATTGTCTGAAGTAATGGGTATTGGAGTTACCCCGAAGAATGGATTAAGTGACTGGTTATTAATATATAAATTGTTGACACCGTCGTTACCAGTTATTAAATCAGGATATCCATCATTATTAAGATCTGAAATTGCTGTAGTTCTTGTTGCATCAATTGTTACGCCTGAATCATTTTGTTTAACGGCCAGAACGGGTGTTGAAGCAGACTGATTTAAATAATAACTATCGACACCACCTGTACCAACAACAATATCTAAATCACCATCTTTATCAATGTCACCAGTTTTTATAGAAAAGAACACATTCGAATCTTCTGAAAGGTTAATCTCATTCTTGTCACTAAATGGACTTGAAGTCCCATTATTAAAGATAATTGTACTGTTACCAGTTTTTGCAAGAATAATATCAAGATCACCATCTGTATCAACATCAGCTAAATCTATTCCATTGGTTGTACTGTCATCTGAGCTGATATCTTCACCTGTCGCACCATCAAAAGGGGTACTGCTTCCATCATTAATATATAATCGGTTATGATATGGGCTTGATGCGACGGTAATAAAATCAATATCTCCATCACCATCCACATCACCTGCTTCTATATCATTAATATACTCAAATGAAAGACCAAAACTAATTGGTGTGGCCTGATTAAAAGGATCTGAACTACCGTCACCAAAAAATATTTTACTACTATATGGAGCAGCACCTGAAATCAAATCAAGATTACCGTCGTTATTTAAATCCCCTAAATAAACCGATTTAGTAGCGTAACCATTAGTTACGGCTGGCTCAATAATTATTCCCTGAACATTTAAAAAAGGCTCAGAAGTGCCATTATTTAAATAAAGTTTGTTATGTCTGGTACTAACACCATTAGTCGACGTAAATGCATAATTTGCCGTAACCAGATCAAGATCACCGTCGTTATCAACATCACCCAACGCAACCTGCTGTGTATCATTAGCATCAAATGTTGAGTTTCCTATCAGATTGTTACTGAATGTTGCACCACTGCCATCATTTAGGTAATAGATATTTTGTGATGCCCCACTTTTACCGAGTACAATATCAATGTTTCCATCACCATTAATATCACCAATAGCTATAGCATTACCACTTCCTCCCAAAGCTGTGCCTGTGACGCTATCGAATGGTAAGGACGTTCCATTATTTAAATAAACTTGATTGTTATCTACAATATCAAGATTTCCGTCTTTATTCAGATCGACTAATTGCATACTAAATGTATATGATTCAATATCTGAAACAGCAACAGCAGGTGAATCATTAAATGGATTTACTGTGATATTATTTAGATAATATCTTGAGACAGAATCAAAATTAGACGCCACCAAATCCAGATCACCATCTAAATCCAGATCATGGAACAATACTTTTAATGTACCTAATGCATCTGAAGAAACTTGATATCCGCTTGTACCAAAACCAGGTATTGATAAGCCATCGTTCAAAAATATTTTATTTGTTTTGCCGCTAGATGTTCCAGCAATGACATCTAAATCGCCATCTGAATCTATATCCCCAACATCAATTGAATAGGTGTAATCAACCTCATCAGTTATATTGATACCCACAACGCCAGTAAACGGATCTGCCAGCCCAGTATTCAAATATAAAAGATTTACAGCTCCATATGTAGCCACCACAATATCTATATCGCCGTCAGCATCCATATCGCCTATAGCTGCATCAGAAGAGTCAGTGCCTGCACCTACATTAATCGCAACAGCACTATCAAATGGATCTCCTATTCCATCATTCAAATAGACCTTGTGCGTCACGGTATCGTTGATAACCAGTAAATCTATCAGCGAATCCCCATTAAAATCCGCTGCATGCACATCCTCTGTAATATCTTCATCGGCTGAAACATCAGTCCCTGTAACTCCCGCAAAAGGGCTGGCAGTACCATTATTGAGATACAGTCGTGTTGTTTTTGCTAAGGTCTGTGAACAGCATTCATCATTTCCAATTACAACATCAAGATACCCATCACCATTAAAATCATCAACGACCACTGCCTGAGATGAATGCAAATCTTCTGTTATCTTCTGTGGTGTTACAGCATCGAATGGGGTGCCTGATCCATTATTGAGATAAAGTAAATTGACAGCCGTAGGATCTGCATACTGACCTGATTGAGCCGTAATAAGGTCCAGATCACCATCATTATCTATATCGGCAAGTGCTAGATCGTTTACTCTTGGAATATCGCCATTAATTTCGCTAACAGGCGGAGTAATAGTTTGTTTAACTGCATTGAGAAAAGGCTCATCTGTACCGTTGTTTAGATATATATTAATACCAACGAATGTGTCAGATAATACGAGATCAGGATCGCCATCACCATCCACATCACCAATGTCCATGGCGCCTGCTGAAAGCACATCATCTGAAATATTTTTACCAGAAGCCGAGCTTGAAATTAATCCACCTGAGCGAGCATTCCTAAAAGACTGTACAAGAATCTGCGCTTTTGTATCCCAGCTAGCTACTGATTTACTAGAATTCATTAAAGCCGTATCACTAAAGTCTTCTGTAAATGGCAAACCAGGGGTTGCTGCTATAGTACTGGTAGTTTGCAATAGAGATACTATTGTCAGAACAGGTAGAGCAAGTAAATGTATTAATGACTTACGAGCTGTAATTTTTGCACTTCGATTATTGGTAAGCATATTACTTAGTCCTTCATGTACGATACTTTAGCTACAGCATCAGTTATGCCAATAGCTTTCCTCTTTGACAGCTATTATAAATAGGCGTTTTAATTTTATTTGATCTTATTATTAGCAAAAATTTTATTCTATCTATTTATATAAACCTTGATCAATGTCACGTAATTTAATATCAATCATATAGTAGCGTTTACAATCGTGTATAAAGATATTTATAGTTAAAAAAATTTATTAATAAATTTAATTAAGTTAAACGCTTAACTTACTATTTTTAAAGAAAAATGTTTGCATGATTAAAAACGAGAATAATTATCATTAATTTATTATTGAGCAAATAAATTATTAGCTATATTTATAACTTCTATAACTTCTATAACTTCTATAACTTCTATAACTTCTATAACTTCTATAACTTCTTGGCACAAGTATCATCTTCATATATCAAAATGACACATAATGAGAAGCGGAATAATATTAATGGAAAAATTAAAAATGGAGTCCATATCAATGTCTCTGAAAAGCATAATTAACCGTAACGGCTTTATCTATTTAATTATTTTTGTTTTTTGTTTAGCATCTCAAGTTCATGCAAATACAGTCACTAGATTAGAATCGTCTGTTGAAGGAAAGGTCGTAAAAAAACAGGGCAGGGTGCAGATCTACCAGGCCATAAGCAACAAGTGGATTTATGCAAAGACGGGCAGCTTGCTGCATGCAGGTGATGTGATTAGAACTGGCGCCAATGGCAAAGCCAGCCTGGTTATGTCAGATGAAACGCTCATACAGGTTGGGCGAAGCTCCAAACTTGAAATTAATTACGTAGCTAAAAATGCAGGCTGGTTTGAAAAATCAGTTATTGCAAAAAGCCTCAAAAAGGCATCCCGTTCTGTATTCAGTTTGCTCTCGGGTAAATTATGGGCAAGAAACAAGAACAAAAACGTCCGTGCTAGCTTTACAAACACCACAGCTACAATTGGTATTCGTGGTACAGAGTTAGTTATTGAAGCAAAAGAGGATGGTTCAGTAACGTCAACGGTGCTTGAAGGTCAGGTTGAAGCAGAAAATGAATTTGGAAAAGTGATTGCAGAAGCCGGCAATCAGGTCACTGTTAAACCGG
>JAPHSZ010000191.1 GCA_026196545.1 Gammaproteobacteria bacterium | reverse complement strand
TCTAGCGATGGATTTTTTGACTGCCAATACCAAAAGCCTGCTCGACTCCAATCTGGAAGACGGTAACTATATTTCCGCCAAAGATAAAAAAGTCATTGTCATTGGTGGTGGTGATACCGGCACCGACTGTATTGGTACTTCGATACGCCACGGCTGTGCCTCGATAGAAAATTTCGAATTGTTGCCACAACCGCCGGCAGAACGCGCCGAAGATAACCCATGGCCGCAGTGGCCGTTGATCTACCGCGTCGATTATGGTCATGAAGAGGGTAAACAGCGTTTTGGCCGTGACCCGCGTGATTACTGTGTGCTGACCAAAGAATTTGTCGGTGATGATGACGGTAATGTAACCGGTGTAAAAACTGTCGAAGTGAAATGGAGCAAGTCGGATGATGGCCGCTGGAACATGGAAGAAGTGGCCGGTTCTGAAAAAATCTGGGACGCTGACCTGGTGATGTTGTCGATGGGCTTTACCGGCCCCGAGCAGTACGTCAGCGATGCCCTGGGCGTTGAATATGATGAGCGCTCAAATTACAGGGCGGAATACGGCCTGTATAAAACCAGCGTAGAAGGTGTTTATACCGCGGGTGATTGTCGCCGTGGCCAGTCGCTGGTGGTATGGGGGATCAATGAAGGCCGTGAAGCGGCGCGAGAAATTGACAGCTATATGATGGGGAGCAGTTCTTTACTTTAAGGCTGAATCAGGTAGCTGGCTTATATAGTCGCTCAGGACCTTCTCGCTGTTTTTTTCAAAATCGAAAAATTCCAGGCCGATTAGATATTCTTCCTGTGACAGGCGCCGTGCTGCAATGACTTTACAGCTGGCGTAGAATTTTTTCTTTTTTTCACCGACAGGCAGGTTGGCGATAACTTTAACCTTTAAATGGTCAAGAGGATGGCACTGTATGCCTCTGGGCTCAATTTCGTTTGCGGCCAGTCCATCACATGCAAACTGCAGACCCTGCTGGGAGATATCGAGCGTTTTGACGGGTAGAATAGCGCTGCTTTCGAGAACGAGGTCAATGTCCAGCTCGATGTCGTATCTCGTTACTTGTCTGCGCTCTTTATGCATAGGTATCATGGCTATGGGCTAAAGTATGAGTGAAAACACTATAAATTGTAGTACAAAAATTTAAAAAAGTGATTTGAAAGAATGCATATGAAACCTGGATTTATGACATTTATGGCTTTGTTGATGCTGAGCGCTCAGGTGCTGGCTGAGCAGGCACAGAAATCGCCCTGGAAAAGTGCAGCCGAGCTTGGTTATGTGAGCGTATCAGGCAATACCAATACGGAAACGGTGAAGGCGGCATTTGACCTGTCCTATGAGGTGGCTAGCTGGAAGCATAAGGTGCATGCCGATGCCTTTTCGTCAAAGGGTGAAACCACCGATGAGTCAGTCGTGCCGGCAGTGACAATAGAGGAGCGCACCGCTGCAAAATGGCTGTTAACGGGCCAGTCGGACTATAAATTCACGGAGTTTGATTATTTATACGGCCTGTTGAGTTATGAAGATGATCGCTTTAGTGGTTTTCAGTATCAGGCAAAACTCGGGATTGGTTATGGCCGTCGCATTGCGCTGGCTGATGACCATGAACTCAAACTGGAGATTGGTCCCGGTTATCGATCCTACAAACTTGACCAGCCGCCTGCTCCAGCACCGGCGGAACAGAGGCAGGGTGAAAATCTGGTGCGTGCCAATGCCGCTTATCTGTGGACGATTTCAGAAACATCTTCGTTTACCGAAGACCTGATGTATGAAGTGGGCGAGGAGCAGGATGAATGGAAATCTGTTACGGCCCTGAGAGCCAGAATCAACAGCACCCTGGCAATGAAAATGTCGTATACGGTTAAGCATCTGGAGAACGTGCCGGCGGGCAGTGATAACTACGACAGGGAAACAGCAGTGACGCTGGTGTTTACTTTCTAAAGAGTTTATTTTGCTGGTGCGGTGTTAACGGCCCAGTCCGGAATCATTCCCGCATCAATCGAAAAAACCTGCATACCCCAGAAATAGGTTATCAGTGTGATCATGGTGATGGCGACCAGGTTTATGATGATACCGGTTTTGACCATGTCGCCAATTTTCAGCTGGCCGGATGCAAATACAATCGCGTTGGGTGGTGTTGCCACCGGCATCATGAACGCCATCGAGGCCGACAGGGTAACGGGCAGCATTAACAGCAGGGGGTTGAGGTCAATCGCTTTGGCGATGGATGCGACCAGTGGCAATAACATTTCAGCCGTCGCCGTGTTGGAGGTGACTTCGGTGAGAAACACCACCATGGTGGAGAGCGCAGCAATCATTGAAAACACATCGGCATCCTGTAGGCCGGTAAATTGCTGACCGATAAATGCAGACAGACTGCTGGCAGTAAAGCCTTTGGCCAGGGCAAAACCACCGCCAAACAGTAAAACAATTTTCCAGGGCAGTTCGCTGATGGTATCGACATCCGCGATTTTTTTAAATTGTGTCTGGTTCCTTGTTGGGATCGCGAACAGGAGCAGGGCGGCGGCGATGGCCACCGTGCCGTCATTGATCAGGCTGGCGTGTTCGAGCAGACGCGACCAGCCGGGAATAATGAAATCGCCGATGACAATGTCGTTTCTGAATATCCAGCAGAATGCGGTGGCGGTAAAAACCCCGGCGACCATCTTTTCTTCGAATGACATTGTTTTCTGTTTTTTCCTGATCACCTCTTCGGTATTGGACAATGAAGGAAAGTGCCTGCCGGTATAGCGTGAAGTCACTACGTACCAGGTGACAAACAGCATGCAGAGTGAAATTGGCAGGGCAAAAATCAGCCATTGGGCAAAAGTTATTTCGGGGGCTGAAGGAAAAGTGATGGTAAAAATTCGTTGCATGGCCATATTGGGTGGCGTACCGATCAGGGTGCCGGCGCCGCCAATGGAGCAGGCGTATGCAATGCCGAGCATGAGCGATGTCAGCAGCGCCTGCCTGTTTTTTTTATCGAGCTGGTCAGAAGTGCGGGCATAAACAGCGAGGCCAATCGGCAATAACATGGTGGCAGTGGCGGTATTGGAGATCCACATCGAAAGTCCCGCCCCGGTCAGCATGAAACCCAGTACCATTAAACGTGCGCTGCCGTGAAACCAGCTGATGATGCGCAGCGCGATGCGGGTGTGTAAATCCCAGCGCTGCATCGACAGCGCCAGCACGAAACCACCGATAAACAGGAAAATGGTGGAGTTCATGTAAACAGAGGCAACTTCCTTGCCCGAGGTGATGCCCAGCAGTGGAAATAAAACAATCGGTAATAATGCAGTGGCCGCCAGTGGCAGGGCTTCGGAGATCCACCATGTGACCATGAGCGCAGCAATGGCCGACATGTTTTGGATGGCGACACTTTCAAATATGGGTAGCCATAGAATGACTAAAAATAAAATTATGCCCAGCCAGAAACCAAAGTTATTTACGGTAAATTTCAGTTTTTGCATAGGTGATGTTTTTTATGTAGTGCAAGACTATTTTGCAAAGCCTGTTCTACTTCATCATTAAAGCAGGCAAATATTATATGCTGAATAGATGTATTTTGTTTAAAGCCAAGAATTTCTGAAATGGCAATATCACAGGCCTGTTCAATGGGGTAGCCGTAAATACCGCAGCTTATCGCGGGAAAGGCGATGGATTCAAGTTGATGTTGGGCGGCAATGTCAAGACTGTTGCGGTAGCAGGAGGCAAGCAGTTCAGCTTCATGGTGGTCGCCGCCGTGCCAGACAGGGCCTACGGTATGGATGACGTAGCTGGCGGGCAGGTTATAGCCTTTGGTTATTTTGGCCTTGCCGGTTTCGCAGCCATTCAGGGTTCTGCATTGTTTAACCAGTTCAGGCCCGGCGGCACGATGGATGGCACCATCGACACCGCCACCACCGAGCAGGGATTTATTGGCAGCGTTGACGATGGCATCAACATTCAGTTTTGTAATATCAGACTGGAGGATTTCTATTTTCATAATAAGTGGTTTTATGAATGATCTATTTTTGACAGGCGGTGCAATAGAAAGTAGAACGATTCTGCTGGCTTATCTGTTTGATGGCTTTGCTGCATTGCGGGCAGGCTTCGCCCTTTCGCCCGTAAACCTGTAACTGCTGTGCAAAATACCCCGGCTGGCCATGTTCACGGGTGAAGTCGCGTAAGGTAGTGCCGCCCTGCTTGATGGCAGCATTGAGTATTTGTTTAATGGCTATAACCAGTTTTTCACAACGAGCTTTAGATAGGCTCCCTGCTTTACGATGGGGATTGATGCCCGCCATGAACAGTGATTCACAGGCGTAGATATTACCGACACCGACAACGACATGGCTGTTCATGATGAATGCCTTGATCGAGCAGCTGCGCTTGCGTGATTGTGAATATAAATAGTCAGCATTAAATTCATCGCCCAATGGCTCAGGGCCGAGTTTGCTGAGCAGTTTGTGTTGTTCAACTGGCGGCTTTGTCCATAAAACACAGCCAAATTTTCTTGGGTCGGTTAACC
>JAPHSZ010000065.1 GCA_026196545.1 Gammaproteobacteria bacterium | reverse complement strand
TTTGTTAAAGGCTACCGATGATGACCTGGGTGTTTTTGAAAAAATAAAAGCCAAAGGTGTTGGTTCATTATCGGCATGGCAGAGCATCCCGCAAGGCGAATATGAATTACGCTATAACCCGATGCGAGCTTTGCGACCAGTACGGGCTTCATCTGAAAAAACAGAAAATGTTTTCAGGGAGTTTGATGATGATAAGTTTCATTTTAATAAACCGTTCTTGAAGCCTGAAATATTGTGGGAAGGTAAATGGCAAAATGTGCCGCTAAGAGTGCTGTATAACAAATTTCCATTTGCACCCTACCATTTAATCATCGTGCCGTATCCAGAAAAAGAATTGCCACAGTATTTAACTAAAGACGAGCATAAACTTATCTGGCGGCTGGTAAAAGAACAGGCTGATATTTTTACTGGCTTTGGTATCGGTTATAACAGTCTTGGTGCCTGTGCTTCGGTTAATCAACTGCACTTCCAGTCGTTTATTGAGGAAGAGGCCCTGCCGATAGAAAAATCGTTGTGGGTGCACAATGATGGCAGGCATCAGTATCCAATGAAATGCATAAAAGCCACTACAGTGGATGAATGCTGGAACATGGTTGAAAAAATGCATGCCGAGAATCAACCTTATAATCTTCTGTATCGTAAAGGTTGTTGCTATATTCTGCCGAGGCGAATGCAGGGCAGTGCGCAGGTCGCCGAACGTGTTCAGGGCGCGGGCTGGATTGAGGAGTGTGGGGTGTTTAATGTGGCCAGTGTTAAATATGGCAGGAGTTTGACGGCGGAGTTTTTGTATTCAGATTTAAGGAGTCTTTCTGTCGACGGCAATAACTAGCTATCTGCTAACTTAAACTCACCCGGCTGTAGTCCTTCTAACTTCCAATCTCCAATGCTCTCCCGAACCAGCCTCAAAGTTGGAAACCCCACTGCCGCCGTCATGCGTCTAACCTGCCGATTTTTGCCTTCAGAAATTTTTAATTCGATCCACGAAGTGGGTATGTTTTTTCGTTCTCGAATCGGTGGAGTGCGTGGCCATAGCCATTCAGGTTCTTTGATGACTCTGGCTTTGGCTGGACGGGTCATGCCATCTTTTAGTTTGATGCCTTGCTGTAATTGTCTGACAGCTTGCTGTGAAATTTCACCTTCAACCTGGGCAAGGTAGGTTTTTTCCAGTTTGTATCTGGGGTCGGTGATTTTGTTCTGAAGCTTTCCATCGTCAGTGAGTATCAGCAGTCCTTCACTATCACGGTCGAGTCGTCCTGCCGCATAGACATTTTTTTCATTAATATAATTGGCGAGGGTTTCACGGCCTGCTTCATCGGTGAACTGGCACAGTACACCATAGGGTTTGTTGAACAGGATAATTTTTGACATTGAAATTAAACAGGGTGCATATTTAACCAGCGATTGCGGCGGCCAGGTGCAGCATTTAATAAATCAAACATGTTATGCAGTGCGGCTTCGTTAACACCTTCCCAGCGCAGACTGTCCTTTGGACCCTTAAAGTCAGCATCGGTGATGATGGTGGTGAGCAGTTTGTTTCTGGGCAGGATGTGTTTGTGCTGTTCGACCAGTTCCTGGATGCGTTTGGAGCCGCGGAATTTCATTTTTGAAATATTGTCGATGTTATCGAGTATGTCTTCAATACCGGGGTATTTTTTCAGCAGGTTGGAACCCATTTTGTAGCCAATGCCGGGGATGCCGGGGATGTTGTCGATTTTGTCGCCGGTGAGGGCGAGCAGGTCAGCGATCAGTTCGGGATGGATGCCGAAGCTTTTTTCTACATCGCGGTAGTGCATAATTTTATCACGGGCGAAATCCCACCAGATGTCACCGGGTCTGACCAGTTGTGCCAGGTCCTTGTCGGCGCTGAGTATGGTGATGGCGTAACCTTCGAGCCGTAATCGGGTGGCGAGAGTGCCGATGATATCATCGGCTTCAAAGCGGTTACTGGAATAATCGGCTATGCCGGCAGCACGGCAGAAGTCGCGGCAGTGTTTGAACTGGTTTTTTAGTTCTGCGGGTTGTTCAGGACGGTTACCTTTGTATTCAGGAAAGATTTCACGGCGATAGGAATTAGTCTGTTTGGCATCAAAAGCGCAGGCAATATACTCGGGCTGTTCCAGTTCGATGAGCTGGTGCAAAAACTCGGTAAAGCCATAAATCGCATTGGAGGGATCACCATTGGCATCGACGATGTCATCAGGATAAGCGTGCCAGCCACGGAAAATGTAAATGCTGGAGTCGACAAGGTAGGCGCGTTTATTATTGCTGGACATTGCCGGCATTTTACGCTGGTGCTACGGAATGTAAAATAAACGCCGCACAGTAAACCATTAAAAGTGCAAAGACCCCGTAAAAAACATGTTATTACTGTGGTCTTTTAATGAACCTGTTATAAAGGTATTATCAATCAGCAAAATTACTACAAAAGTTAAATAATGTCTGGACTTGATAAAAAAGCAGTTATTGATCTATCCAAAAAGGGCAGTCGTCTTTTTCGTAGTGGGCAGTATGAAGATGCCAGAGAGGCCTATCTTAAAGCGCTGGAGATTGATGAGCAAAATCCTTATGTGCTGTCGGGTCTGGGTGATGTCTATCGCAAACTCTGTCGTTTTGAGGAATCGGCCAAATATTACGATGCCGTTTTAAATATTGATCCTGCTAATGTGTTCGCCCTGCGCGGTGCAGGTGATGCGCGTCGTGGCCTGCAAAAACCTGAGCAGGCCATTCCTTACTGGTTGCGTTATCTTGAAATTAATTCCCATGATAGCCATGTGATGGTGCGTATCGCTGATGCTTATCACAAGCTGGATCAGCATAAAGATGCGATTTCCATGTACGAAGAGGCGCTGGCTATAAGTGGTGATGATCCCTTTGCGCTGCTGGGCCTGGGCAATTTGTACTATGCTGACCACGAAGATGACAGGGCGCTGATGTGTTTTGAGCGCCTGTTGAAGGGCAACAGCCAGAACGTGGTGGTAATGACCATGACAGGTAACCTGTATCGCAGGCGCCGTGAATATGATCGTGCCATTGAGAATTACAAGAATGCATTGGAGATCGAACCGGATAACAGTTTTGCCCTGTTTGGCATGGGCGACTGTTTTCGTGGTCATCATGATATAGAGCAGGCGGTGTTCTGGTGGGAGAAAATTCTGGAGCATGAGCCCAAAAACCAGGCACTGTGGACACGCGTTGGTGATGCTCAGGTCAATCTGGGGCGTATTGAAGATGCAGTGGAAAGCTACCAGGCCTGTCTGAAAACAGGTGATGATATTTTTGCTTATCTGGGGCTGGCACGTGTTGAAAAGCTCAAAGGTAATCTATCAGCGGCCATCGCTTTTTGTGAAAAAGCCCTGAAAATCGAAAAAAATCATCATCGCGTATTAAGTGCGCTGGCGGAATTGCACGATGCCGCGGGTGATTTTGATGCCGCTGAATCTGCCCGTCAGCAGGTTTCTGACTGATTTCAGAGCTTAATTTAGCGTCTACCCCTTAATTGTTCTGCGTTATGGTGCGTGAAGCACTATAATACGCGCCTTTATTTTTACCCTGCCGAGAAATACCGTGAGTATTAAAATCCGTAACATCGCTATCATCGCCCATGTTGACCATGGCAAAACCACGCTGGTTGATAAACTGCTTGAACAATCCGGCACCCTGGATGAGCGTAAAGCGCCCGGCGAGCGCATCATGGATTCCAATGACCAGGAGAAAGAGCGCGGTATTACCATTACCTCAAAAAACACCGCGATTGAATGGAATGATTACCATATCAATATTGTAGACACACCGGGACACGCCGATTTTGGTGGTGAGGTTGAACGTGTGCTCTCTATGGTCGATTCAGTGCTACTGCTGGTTGATGCTGTTGATGGCCCTATGCCGCAAACACGTTTTGTCACCCAGAAAGCATTTGCGATGGGTTTCCGTCCTATCGTTGTCATCAACAAGATCGACCGTGAAGGTGCTGACCCTGATCGTGCACTGGACTTAACCTTTGATCTGTTTGATAAGCTTGGCGCTACGGACGAGCAGCTGGACTTCCCGGTGATTTATGCCTCAGCGATCAACGGTTTTGCGAGTACGGAATCTGATGTGACCAGTGGTGATATGACGCCATTGTTTGAAGCCATTCTTGAATATGTAAATGAACCAGATGTTGATCCTGATGGTCCATTCCAGTTACAGATTTCAACACTCGATTACAATAGCTACACCGGCATTGTCGGTATCGGCCGTATCCGTCGCGGAAAAGTGACCACCAATATGGCGGTAAAAATTGTCGGAGACGATGGCAAGGAGCGTAGCGGACGTATTGGACAGGTACTGGGTTTCCATGGCCTGGAACGCGTTGAGGCGCCTGAGGCACAGGCGGGTGATATCGTTGCGATTACCGGCATTGATCCACTTTCTATTTCCGATACCATTTGTGACCCCAACCATGTTGAAGCCTTGCCGGCGATGACGGTAGATGAGCCAACCATCAGCATGATGTTTCAGCCAAACTCATCACCTTTTTCCGGCCAGGAAGGCAAGTTTGTCACCAGCCGGAATATCTGGGACCGTTTGCAGCAGGAGCTGAAGCACAATGTCGCGCTACGCGTTGAGCAGGTTGAAGGTGATAAGTACAAGGTTTCCGGCCGTGGTGAGCTGCATCTTTCAGTGCTGATCGAAACCATGCGCCGTGAAAATTTTGAACTGGCGGTAGGCCGCCCTGAAGTGATTATTCGCGAAGAAAATGGCGTTAAGTTAGAGCCATACGAAGAACTCACCGCTGATGTTGAAGTTGAGCACCAGGGTGCGGTCATGGAGGCGCTGGGTCTGCGCAAAGCCGAGCTGAAAGACATGGTTCAGGATGGTAAGGGCCGCGTCAGGCTTGATTTCATCATTCCTGCACGGGGTTTGATTGGCTTTAGAACTGAATACCTTTCAATGACACGAGGCACGGGTTTGTTGTATAGCGTGTTTGATCATTATGGCCCGGCAGTGACAGATACTATTGGCCAGCGTCTTAATGGTGTGCTGATTTCCAATGCCAGGGGCAAGGCCGTGGCTTATTCACTGTGCCCATTGCAGGAACGTGGCAAGTTATTAGTGGGCAATAATGATGAAGTTTATGAAGGTCAGGTTATTGGTATTCACTCGCGAGATAACGACCTGGTGGTTAACCCGATTAAGCCAAAGCCATTAACCAATGTACGTGCATCGGGTACCGATGATGCACTGACTCTGTCACCGCATATCAAATACACGCTGGAGCAGGCGCTGGAATTTATCGATGATGATGAACTGGTTGAAGTTACACCAAGCAGTATTCGTATTCGCAAAAAGCTGCTGACAGAAAACGAGCGTAAGCGAGCATCAAGAGGTTAATTGGCTGAAATTGAAAGCGAAAAGGCGGCGTTTTGGTCTTTTCGTTTTCGTTGACCTTATTGAGCATCGGTGTATAATCTTATTTGCTTGAAAGACAAGGCAGTATTTATGTTCAGTAATAAGAAGTCCCTTTAGTAGTGTCTCTTCCTGATATTCATACGTTATACCATCATTTCAGAGCAAAGTACCCTTTGATGGGAATTGTAAAAAATTAATATAGGTTAGAAATATGTCTACTACTACAGGAACTGTTAAGTTCTTCAATGATTCTAAAGGTTTTGGTTTTATCGAACAGGAAAGCGGCCCGGACGTTTTTGTTCACTTCAGTGCTATCCAGTCTGAAGGTTTTAAAACACTGGCTGAAGGTCAAAAAGTTGAGTTCACAGTAACTCAGGGCCAGAAAGGCCCACAGGCTGAGAATGTTATTGCGGTTTAATTAAACCCCGAACAGCCCAGAACGAACAATGCCCGGCCAAATGACCGGGCATTGTTCGTTCTGGGCTTAATTAATGGTTATAACTTTTTCAGTAAGTCGATGTCCTGCTGAACCAGTGATGCCGAGTTATTAAACATGGTTGTTTCTTCATCGTTCATGTCCAGCGTGATGATCTCTTCCATGCCTTCCTTTCCCAGTACGGCAGGTACACCGATAGCGATATCACTGTGACCGTACTCTCCTTCAAGGATGCTCACGGTGGGCAAAATGCGTTTGCGATCATAAACAATGGCATCGACCATTTCTGCCACCGAAGCAGCGGGGGCATCGTAGGCGCTGCTGTTTTGCCTGAGTGCGAGTATTTCAGCGCCCCCATTGCGGGTGCGCTCGATAATTTCATTTAATTTTTCCTGTTCGATGAACTGTGAAACCGGAATACCTGAAATGGTGGTATAACGCAGCATAGGCACCATGGTGTCACCGTGGCCACCGAGTACCATGGCGTCGATATCGAGGCTGGAATAGCCGGTTTCCATGGCAATGAAACTGGCCATGCGGCTGGAGTCCAGCACCCCGGCCTGGCCAAAAATTCGATTGCGTGGCCAGCCTGTTTTTAGAAAAGCATTGTAGGTAATAATATCCACTGGGTTGCTGACAAATAACAGCATGCTGTCAGGTGCGTGTTTCATGACGCCTTCAAGAATGCCATTGCTGATTTCAACGTTACTGGCTAACAGGTCGGAGCGAGACATGCCGGGCTTGCGTGGCAGGCCGGCGGTGATGATAACCAGATCGGAATCTTTTAGCAGCGCATAATCCCGGCCACCGTAAAGGCGGGTATCGTACTGGAACAGCGGTGAGACTTCCTGAATATCCAGCGCTGCACCTTCGGCGGCACCCTGATTAATATCCAGTAGGGCAATTTCATGGCATAGGTCTTTATAGGCAATAAATTGTGCAGTGGCTTCGCCCACTCGGCCTGCACCTACGATGCTTATTTTGTTCACCTGATACTCCTGTGTCTGCTTATCGAAAACTTTAGTTTCCGTGATGTTCTTATTGTGACTCAGGTGAGTACAAAAAAGCCACCCTGGATTGGAGTGGCTTTTGAAAGGTGCTGGTAGGCTATTTTAGCCGGCTTCAGACTGGTTTTTTTTTGCCGGTAATTTGCGGGCAACACCACTGGCTACAGCCGCTTTGGCCACAGCCTGTGGAATGGTATCGATCAGGCGGGGGTCGAAAGGCTTGGGGATAATGTAGTCCTTGCCAAAAACCATGGCATCCTGATTGTAGGCCTTGAGTACATCAGCTGGCACGGGTTCACGTGCCAGGTCAGCAAGTGCGTGTACGGCCGCGAGCTGCATTTCCTGGTTGATGCTGGTGGCGCAGGCATCGAGTGCACCACGGAATATATAAGGGAAGCCGAGTACATTATTAACCTGATTGGGGTAATCACTACGCCCCGTTGCCATGATCAGATCATCACGGGTCATGTGTGCCAGTTCTGGCAGAATTTCAGGGTCGGGATTGGAGAGTGCGAACACAATCGGGTTCTCAGCCATGGTGGCCAGTACATCAGAGCTCAACAGGTCGGGGCCGGAAACGCCAATGAATACGTCCGCCCCATTCATGGCATCGGCCAGGGTGCGGAGTTCTGTTTCAACAGCAAATGCCTGCTTGTATTTGTTGAGATCATCGCGCCCTGTGTGGATGATGCCCTTGCGATCGATCATGTACAGGTTTTCCTGTTTTGCGCCCAGTGCCTGAAGTAGCTTCATCGAGGCAATACCGGCAGCACCCGCACCCAGGCAGACTACACGAGCCTCCTCAATTTTCTTGTGCTGCAGCTCCAGCGCGTTAATCATGGAGGCGGCAATGATGATGGCCGTTCCATGCTGGTCATCGTGAAAAACGGGGATATCCAGCTGATCAATCAGTGCCTCTTCAATTTCAAAGCAGGCAGGGGCCGCGATATCTTCCAGGTTGATGCCGCCGAAGGTTGGGGCAATATTACGTACGGTTTTAATGAAATCTTCAGATGATTCGTGCTGCACTTCAATATCAAAAACATCGATGTTTGCAAAGGCCTTGAACAGCACGCCCTTGCCTTCCATTACCGGTTTACTGGCAGCCGGGCCAATATTGCCCAGCCCCAGAACCGCTGTACCATCGCTGATCACCGCGACCAGATTGCCTTTTGAAGTGTAGTTGTAGGCTTCGGATTCATCACGGGCAATAGCACGACAGGGCTCGGCGACACCGGGGGTATAAGCCAGAGAAAGATCGTACTGGGTATCACAGGGTTTGGTGATAGCGGTGGCAATTTTCCCTGGTTTGGGCTGTGAGTGATAATCCAGTGCTTGTTGTTTGTATCGGTTTGGCATAGGTCTTATTTGGGGTGCATGGGCTGACAGGCTGGAAATTTTAGCATTTTAATGCTTTTTTTGCTTCCTCAATGGCGGCAGGGTGCTTGATCTGCATATAGAAACGTTCGCCCGGTTTGGGCTGCCTTTTGGCCTGTAGCCAGCCTCTAATAATGACGTCCCTGTTAATAAGTGTATTCAGTTGACTCATATCAAATAATGGCTTGTGTTTGAAGGCGATTCTGAGACTGAGGCCGTGTTCCAGTCGTAGCCAGATGCCCTTGCTCGAAGCTTTGATATTTTTGAGTTTGCCACGCAATACATGGAAGCCACTGGCTAAATTGTCAAGATCAGCCACAGCCTGTATTTTGTCTGACCATACCCCCTGATTTTTGCAAAAAGCCTGTTTTTCAGCCTGTTGATAGCAACTGGAGAACTGA
>JAPHSZ010000163.1 GCA_026196545.1 Gammaproteobacteria bacterium | reverse complement strand
TGCCAGATGCATGGGGAAAACTTTGATTGCCGCTTCTTCCATCACGCAGGCCTTTTCACACAGGCCGCAGCCGGTACAGCCGTCAGAATGCACTACGGGAATAAATAGTGCGTGCTTGCCTGAGCGCACGTTATGCTGCAAATCCAGCGTGATTGCCTTGCCGCGTACGGGGCAGACGTTAAAGCATACCTCGCAGCGCAGGCCGTGGAAGGCGATACAGGTTTCCTGGTCGACGACGACAGCCAGACCCATTTTCGATTTTTCGATATCGGTCAGGCTGTGATCGAGTGCATTGGTTGGGCAGTTAGTGATACAGGGGATGTCCTCACACATTTCGCAGGGGCCGGTGCGGGCGATAAAATAAGGCGTGCCAGTTGGCGCGTCTTCACCCAGCTGGGCCAGAAAGAGAATGTTATAAGGACAGTCGCGTACACACATGCCACAACGAATGCAGGCACCGAGGAAATCTTCCTCGGGTAATGCACCCGGTGGTCGAATCGCGGTAGCAGGAAGGGAATCGGCACGGCGGGCATAAAAGCCCAGTCCCGCTCCCATCAGGCTGACACTGCAGGCGGTGGCTAGCGTTGCGCTAAGAAACTGCCTGCGGCTGACCGTGTGTGTAGCTGATTGCGTCATAAACTGTTGTTTTCAGTGTTTTGTGTACCGCCCCGAAGGGCGGCGTTTCAGTTCTATGCTTTGACGACTTTCACAGCGCACTTCTTGTAATCCGTCTCTTTGGAAAGTGGATCAGTTGCGTCCAGTGTTACCTTGTTGATCAGGCGACCTGCATCAAACCAGGGCACGAAAATCAGGCCCTTTGGTGGCTTGTTACGGCCACGGGTTTCCACACGTGCGGTGATCTCGCCACGACGGGATACCACTTTACACATAGCGCCATTGCGCAGGCGTCGTTTTTTAGCATCGTCTTTGTGCATGAATACCACGGCATCAGGCACTGCACGATAAAGCTCAGGCACGCGACGGGTCATTGAGCCTGAGTGCCAGTGTTCGAGTACACGACCGGTAGATAGCCACATATCGTATTCTTTGTCTGGGCTCTCTGCGGCTGGCTCATAAGGGCCAAAGATAATGTTTGCCTTACCATCAGGCTTGCCGTAGAACTTCACCTCTCCTTTACCAACATCTTTTACGTGTGGATCGTAACCTTCGCGGAAGCGCCACAGGGTTTCCTTGCCGTTGATAACAGGCCAGCGCAAACCGCGTGCCTTGTGGTATGCATCAAACGGTGCCATTTCGTGGCCTTTCTTGGGAATATTTTCGGCAGAGTTGAACATGCGGTATTCTTCGAACAGACCTTTCTGTGCGTAGAAACCGAAGTGATCCATTTCGTCGTTGCCATATTTGTTGCCCTCGGAATCAGTTACCTGCTGTTTAGGGAACTTGTCGACCTGACCGTTTTTATAGAGAATATCGAAAAGCGTCTTACCCTTATAGGCTGGCTTCTTGGCAATCAGGTCTGCAGGCCAGACATCTTCCACTTTGACGTATTTGGAGAATTCCATCAGCTGCCATAGATCAGACTTAGCGTCACCCGGTCCCTTGACCTGCTGGCGCCAGAACTGGGTGCGGCGCTCGGCATTACCATAGGCGCCTTCTTTCTCAATCCACATGGCGGTGGGCAGGATTAGGTCAGCCGCCTGGGCTGATACCGTGGGATAGGGGTCGCTGACAACGATGAAGTTGTCTTTGGCACGCCAGCCCGGGTAGGATTCTTCGTTAAAGTTGGCGGCTGCCTGCATGTTGTTGTTACACATTACCCAGAAGCAGTTCATCACGCCGTCTTTGAGTGCACGATGCATCGCAACCGCATGGATAAGGGTTTTACCCATTGGCTTGCCGCTGATGTCTGATTGAGCCGCATTGTCTGACATGCCATTGTGTCTTGGAATAGTGCCTGCTGGTAGCTTCCAGACTTTTTCGGCAAATTTACAGTGAGCATCTTTCTTGGTGACAAGATCGGCTGGCAGGCGATGGGTAAATGTTCCCACTTCGCGAGCTGTACCACAGGCAGAAGGCTGGCCGGTGAGTGAGAATGGGCTGTTGCCAGGTTCGGAAATCTTGCCCATCAGCAGATGGATGTTGTACACCAGACCGTTCATCCATACGCCGCGGGTGTGCTGGTTCATGCCCATGGTCCAGAAAGAAGTAACTTTCTTTTTGGGATCAGCATAAGCCTTGGCCAGACGTTCCAGGTTCTTTTTAGGCACACCGGACATTTTGCTGGCTTTTTCTACTGTGTATTCTGAAACCGCCTTGGCGTACTCGTCAAAACTGCACTTGTTGAATTTACCCTTGTTAGGGTTTTTTGCTGCTTTTTGCAGTGGGTGGTTATCACGCAGACCATAACCGATATCAGTGGTGGTGATATTGAAGTTTACGTGGTTGTCGATAAATTTCTGGTTGTATGCCTTGTTCTGGATAATGTAATTGGCAATATAGTTACAAATGGCCAAATCGGTCTGTGGTGTAAACACCATGCCGTTATCAGCGAGCTCGAAGCAGCGGTGCTCAAAGGTAGATAGTACGTGTACTTCACAGCCGGGTTTGGTCAAACGTGTATCGGTCAAACGTGACCATAGAATAGGGTGCATTTCCGCCATGTTGGCACCCCAGAGCACGAATACGTCTGCGTGTTCCAGATCATCGTAACAACCCATTGGCTCATCGATACCGAAGCCGCGCATGAATGCGCCGACTGCAGAAGCCATACAGTGGCGGGCATTGGGGTCAAGGCTGTTAGAACGGAAGCCTGCTTTAATCAGTTTTGAAGCCGCATAACCTTCCCACAGTGTCCACTGGCCTGAGCCAAACATGCCAATGCCTTTTGCTCCTTTGGCCTTGCGGGCGGCAGTGAATTTCTCTGCCATGGTTTTGAAGGCTTCATCCCAGGATACTTCTGTGAAATCACCGTTCTTGTCGTATTTGCCATTTTTCTTGCGTAGCAGGGGTTTGGTCAGGCGATCCTCTCCGTACAGAATCTTGGGCAGGAAATAACCCTTGATACAGTTCAGGCCTTTGTTGACCGGCGCATCAGGGTCACCCTGACTGGCGACGACCTTGCCGTCTTTGACACCCATCAGTACACTACAGCCGGTGCCGCAGTAACGACAGGCTGCTTTATCCCATCGAACGCCATCACTATCTACTTTTGCCAGTGCTTCTTTAACGCCAGGTATGGTTATACCTGCAGCGGTAGCAGTTGCTGCGATGGCATTTGTTTTAATGAAATCTCTTCGTGTTAGTTTCATTGACTCGGACTCCTGTTGATCTTTAAATTTTAATGTTAATTTTTTGTTTTATGACGGATACTTAATTAGGCGATGAACAATCCTGCTGATAAATCATCGCTGCTGATAAAACGCCAGGTACATCCTGTATTTCCATCAGCATGTCGGAAATGCTATTCGCATTGTCCTGTTCTACTGTGATAACAATGCGACCATCTTCATTGTTGCCATGTACTTCTATACCAGCCATCGTAGAGAGTGTTTGTTTGATAGTGACTAAATTTTCCGGATATGCTTTTACGATAACACCGCTGATATTCATTATTTATCCTCGTTATTGTTGGGTATGTTGAGATGTGTTCATTGTTATGGCTGATACCGGGCATATTGAAAAACAGGCGCCACAGCCGCTACAGTTATTTGTGTTTATGACAGGAATAGAAACACCGCCCAGTCGTGGTGGCATATTTATTGCCCTTGCGTTGCAGGGGTCGTAACAGCTACGACATTCAATGCCTTTAAATGCTATACAGTTATCATTATTGATTGAGGCGATGACTGACCATGGCAATTGATCATTCACTGCTGTTAATGCACCGGGTTCACAGGTCTCTACGCAATCCCCGCAAAATAAACATTCGCCAGCACTAAAGCTTATTACCGGATAATTGCCACGCCCTTTTTTGATGATGTTAGTTGGGCATTGCTCAATGCATTCACCGCAGCCATTACAGATTTCCAGAAATTTTTTTTCAGAAACGGACCATGGTGGTCTTATCGGAGAATTTTTCCCCGAGTAATCCCCGCGCAGAAACTGCATTCGATTTATGGCCGTACTCATGTTAATTAGGTTGTCCAAATAAAATAGTGGACTCAGAGTAAGACTTTTGATATTAGTGTATTTTGATGTATATCAACCTTTGCTAGGTGTAAATTTTGATGTGTGTCAAGTTAATCTGTTATGTAAAAACGTATAAAAATCTGTTGTTTTTGGGTTTTAAATTTTAGTTTTGGCCCCTTTTGTTGGTTTTTAAATGCAATAAAACACTATAAAAAATACAAAGTGTTGAGTTTGTGTATTAGTGTAAAATTCGTGATGTAGCATAGCTTGATCACGGCAAGATGATGCTTTAACTGTAAAATCACCAGGTAATTAGCATGTGATTTACTAACTGTTGGGTAGATATTTGAATGTTGGATTCATTTTTGAGATATAGCGGTTCAAATGAGCTAAAAAGCTCGAGCTTTCTAATTCAGTCATCAAGTGATGTTGTGCCTGATAAATTGGTTCAGTCGATTGTTGAGGAGGAACCTGCCAGGGAAGACTTGAGCGTCTTCTTTGGTATCGGTATGACAGTTAATATTGTTATGATTACGGCCTTCTTCATCTGGGGCTTCAAGCAGTGGAAAAAACATGACAAGAAGTAGTCTGACAGCCAGGGTTGCAGTTTTATTTATACTATTGTCATTAATAGTGGTTGTATGGAATGCTGTAACGCAACGATCGGGCCCACCACAGGAGCTTGTTGGTGTGCTGCGATTAGAGCCAAGAACCCTGAAGCCATTTGAGCTGGTCGATCAAAAAGGTGGCCCGGTTAATGAACATATGTTCAAGGATAAATGGTCATTTGTTTTTTTTGGATATACCTCCTGCCCGGACATTTGTCCGACAACACTTCATGTATTAAATACAGTGACAGAAAAGCTGGCTGTTCAAGACAGGACATTATTGCTGGATGCGCAGGTGGTGTTTATTTCTGTTGACCCGGATCGTGACAATTTGGACATGCTGGCTGAGTATATGGCCTATTTTAATGAGAGCTTTATTGGTATTACCGGTGATAAAAATAATATTGATAATATAACCCGGCAATTTGGTGCGGGTTATA
>JAPHSZ010000136.1 GCA_026196545.1 Gammaproteobacteria bacterium | reverse complement strand
CACCCGCTGTTACTACACATGGGCCTTTAGCAGAAAGCGTGATTGAAGCCTCATCATTGCTGTGCATAGTCAGCGCAACACCTTTCAGGTTCAGAAGGATTTCTAAGACATCTTCCTGAACGCCGTTGATAGCGCTGTATTCGTGTTCAACACCTTCGATTTCAGCTTCTACAATGGCGCTACCTTCAATTGAAGACAGCAGAATACGGCGTAGCGCATTACCCAGTGTGTGGCCAAAGCCTCGTTCTAATGGCTCAAGCGCCACTTTAGCGTGTGTATCGTTATACGATTGCACACTGATTGTACGAGGTGTAAGAATTTCATCAGTTCCTGACATGCGGTATTCGCTCCTCTACTTGGAGTAAAGTTCTACAACAAGTTGTTCGTTAATGCTTGGTGGTAAATCAGAACGCTCTGGTACATTCTTGAATGTTGCTTCAAGCTTTCCTTCATCCAGAGTGATCCAGTCAGAAATGCCTTTCTGCTTGGCCATATTCAGAGCATCAGTAATACGTGTCTGTTTTTTTGACTTTTCGCGTACTGAAATAACATCGTTAGCCTTAACTTTATAAGATGGAATATTAACGATCTTATTATTAACTAGAATAGACTTGTGATTAACTAACTGACGTGCTTCTGCACGGGTCGCACCAAAACCACTACGATAAACAACATTATCAAGTCTGGTTTCAAGCAATGACAGCAGGTTCTCACCCGTTGAACCCTTCTGGCTCGCTGCCGCTTTGTAGTAATTACGGAACTGTTTTTCCAGCACACCATAAATACGACGAAGCTTTTGTTTTTCACGCAACTGCAGAGCATAGTCAGACAGACGTGTGCGACGCGCACCGTGCTGACCTGGCACCTGATCAAGTTTGCACTTGGACTCAAGCGGACGCAGTGATGATTTTAATTCAAGATCAACGCCTTCACGACGACTGAGCTTGCACTTTGGACCTGTATATTTAGCCACTTAATAATCTCCGTTCTTAAACGCGACGTCTTTTGGGCGGACGGCAACCATTATGAGGAATTGGGGTTACATCTGTAATATTAGTAATCTTGAAACCAATATTATTCAATGAACGTACAGCAGAATCACGACCTGGACCAGGGCCCTTAACCATGACATCAAGGCTCTTCATGCCGAAATCTTTTGCTCTTGTGCCTGCACGCTCGGCAGCAACCTGTGCAGCAAAAGGTGTGCTTTTACGCGAACCGCGGAAACCTGAACCACCTGCGGTTGCCCATGCAAGTGCATTACCCTGACGGTCTGTGATAGTCACAATCGTATTATTAAATGTAGCGTAAATATGTGCCACACCATCGGTGACGGAACGTTTTACCTTTTTACGTGTTTCTGGCTTTGCCATTATATAATCTGCCTGTTATTGACTAGCGAGTAACAGGTCTGCGTGGACCTTTACGCGTTCTAGCGTTAGTTTTAGTGCGTTGCCCGCGCAGTGGTAAACCACGGCGATGACGAATACCACGGTAGCAGCCAAGATCCATCAGGCGCTTGATACTCATTGAAACTTCACGACGAAGATCACCTTCTACAGTGAACTTGCCCACTTCCGTTCTCAAGCTTTCGATCTGTTCTTCAGATAGCTCACCAATCTTCTGATCAGTAGCAATACCTGTTGCTTCACAAATGCTTTTTGAACGTGTAAGACCAATACCATAAATGTGCGTTAAACCAATAACTGCATGTTTATGTGATGGAATATTTATACCTGCTATACGAGCCATTTACTGTTTCCGTCTGTTCGCGACAAAGCGCGCAATTTTACTGAGAATACCTAATCAAATCAACCCTGACGCTGTTTATGGCGTGGGTCTGTACATATAACGCGAACGACACCGCTACGTTTGACAATTTTGCAGTTTCGACACATTTTCTTAACTGAAGCACGTACTTTCATTTTCTTTCTCCGAATCAGTCTTGATTCAATACTTCTTTATAAATCAATTAGTTGAGCGACAATTAGTTATCTTTGATAACCCTGCAAGTTCGCTTTCTTCATAATACCTTCATATTGATGCGACATCAGGTGTGACTGTATCTGAGCCATAAAATCCATCACAACCACAACAATAATCAGCAATGAGGTACCGCCAAAGTAAAAAGGCACGTTCCAGTACAAAATCAGGAACTCAGGTAATAGACAAACTAGCGTTATATAGAGTGCGCCGACAAACGTCAGTCGGGTCATTACCTTATCAATATATCTGGCAGTCTGGTCACCCGGTCTGATACCCGGAATAAACGCGCCACCCTTCTTCAAATTATCAGCAGTATCACGTGCATTGAACTGCAGCGCTGTATAAAAGAAGCAGAAAAATATAATCGCCAACGCATACAGCATCACATAAATCGGCTGTCCTGGCGATAGCACACTGGCGATATCCTGCAACCACTCCATGCCTTCATTCTGACCAACCCAGCTACCCATAGTGGCAGGGAACAGAATAATACTAGATGCAAAAATCGGTGGTATTACACCCGCCATATTCAATTTAAGTGGTAAATGGCTGCTCTGTGCCGCATACAAACGCCGACCCTGCTGACGCTTGGCATAATTTACCGTAATTCTACGTTGGCCACGTTCTACAAAAATCACAAACGCTGTGACCAGTACCGCCAGCACGAACAGGAATATTGTTGCCAAGGTATGCAATTCACCTGTTCTTACCAGCTCCAGCGTACCACCAATGGCTGTTGGCAGACCTGCAACGATACCTGCGAAAATGATTATGGATATACCATTACCAATACCACGCTCAGTCACCTGCTCACCCAGCCACATCAAAAACATCGTACCAGTGACCAGTGTAATCGCTGCGGTAAATACAAATGTAATACCCGGGTTTATAACCAGTGCATCTGCTCCAACAGATTGCGTCTGCAAGGCTGTTGCAATTCCAATCGACTGGAATGTTGCCAGTACCAGCGTGAAGTAGCGTGTATACATCGCAATCTTGCGACGACCTGATTCACCTTCTTTCTTAATCTGTTCCAGTGAGGGTACGGTAACCGCTAACAGCTGCATGATAATAGATGCAGAAATGTAAGGCATAATACCCAGCGCAAACATCGACATACGACCCAGCGCACCGCCAGAGAACATATTAAACACACCAAGGATGCTACCCTGTTGCTGTTCAAACAATGTAGACAGTACATTAGGGTCTATGCCAGGAACTGGAATAAATGTTCCGATACGAAATACAATCAACGCACCAAGAACAAATAACAAACGTTGTTTCAGTTCCTGAAAATTGCCCTTTGAATCACTCATACTATAACTGTCTGCTTATCCGGTGATCAAAGATTAATCTTCGATTTTACCGCCAGCCGCCTCGATTACTTTTCGAGCCCCTGGGGTTACTTTAATGCCCTTCAGATTTACCGCTTTATCCAATGCACCTGAAGCAAAAACTTTCGCTTTCTTGGTAATGGCTGGAACAATATCAGCTGCAATCAAAGCGGCCAGATCAATAACATCCGCATCAATGTTTGCCAGTTCGTTCAAACGTACTTCCGCACTGTGTTTTGCAGAACGCGAGTTAAAACCAACTTTGGGCAGGCGGCGTTGCAGTGGCATCTGACCACCTTCAAAACCAACTTTACGAAAACCACCTGAACGTGACTTCTGACCTTTATGTCCACGACCACAGGTTTTACCCAGGCCAGAACCGATACCACGACCAACACGCTTGGCGTCTTTTTTGCTGCCTTCCGCAGGCGAAAGATCATTTAAATACATGTTCAGATCTCCTCGACTGAAAGCATATAAGATACTTTGTTTATCATACCGCGATTTTCTGGTGTATCGGTCACTGTCACAGTGTGGTTGGTACGGCGCAATCCAAGACCACGGACACAGGCCTGATGAGACTTCAAACGGCCAATGAGGCTTTTCACCAATGTTACTTTGAGTTCTTTGTTTGCCACGATCGTTTCCTAACCAATGATTTCTTCAATTTTTTTACCACGTTTTGCCGCAACATATGCAGGCGATGACATTGAAGTCAGGCCATTGATTGTTGCACGCACAACGTTAACAGGATTACGCGTACCGTTAATCTTTGCCAGTACATTTTTAACGCCAACGGCTTCAAAAACTGCGCGCATCGCACCACCCGCAATAATACCGGTACCTTCAGAAGCAGGCTGCATGTATACATTAGCCGCACCATGTATGCCTGTGATAGCGTGTTGCAGGGTGTCGTCTTTCAAATCAACCTTCTGCATATTCTTTCTGGCTTTATCCATCGCTTTTTGAATGGCCAGCGGTACTTCTTTTGCCTTGCCATAACCAAAACCAATTGTGCCGTTACCATCACCAACTACGGTCAGGGCTGTAAAACCAAATTGACGACCACCTTTTACCACTTTTGCAACACGATTAACTGCTACAAGTTTTTCAATGAAATCGTCTTTCTCTACGCGTGAATCTACTTTTGCCATTATAAAATCCTGTTAGAACTCCAAGCCATTTTCACGTGCAGCATCAGCTAGCGCTTTAACTCTGCCATGAAACTTGAAACCAGAGCGATCAAACGCGACCGCTGTAATTCCGGCTGTTTTTGATTTGTCTGCAATTGCTTTACCAACTGCCGCAGCCGCATCAACATTACCAGTATATTTGAGATCAGCAGCAACATCTTTTTGCAAGGTTGACGCGCTTGCAACAACTTTATTGTCATCTGCAGAAACAACCTGTGCATATATGTGACGTGGTGTACGGTGCACGCTAAGGCGATGAGCACCAATCTCACTAATCTTAGCCCTGGTTTTCTTTGATCTACGTAATCTGTTCGATTTCTTTAAATTCATCGTATCGTCTCTTTACATTCGATTGACGTTATTTCTTCTTGGCTTCCTTACGGATCACACGCTCATCTGCATAACGAACACCTTTACCCTTGTAAGGCTCAGGTGGTCGATAGGCGCGTATCTCAGCTGATACCTGACCAACCTTCTGCTTATCCATGCCTTTGACAACAATTTCTGTCTGGCTAGGTGTTTCAATGCTTATACCTTCAGGTATCGCATAGTTCACTGGATGTGAGAAACCTAACGTCAGATTCAACACATTACCCTGTGCCTGTGCGCGATAACCCACACCAATTAAAGTCAACTTCTTCTCAAAACCCTGAGAAACACCAATCACTATGTTGTTAGTCAGTGATCGCATTGTTCCTGCCATGGCGACTGAACCTGCTACACCTTCGCGCCCGCTAAAGTTAAGCGCGCCGTCATTTTG
>JAPHSZ010000076.1 GCA_026196545.1 Gammaproteobacteria bacterium | reverse complement strand
GGCAAATTGTCTTACACCGGGCAGCTGGGTGATGTCATGCAGGAATCGATTCAGGCGGCGATGACGGTGATTCGAAGCCGTTCAGCTTCGCTAGGACTGGCCAGCAATTTCCAGGATGATAAAGATATTCATGTCCATGTACCCGAAGGCGCTACACCCAAAGATGGACCCAGTGCCGGTGTTGGCATGTGTACTGCGCTGGCATCATCATTAACGGGTATCCCGGTCAATGCCAATGTTGCGATGACTGGCGAGATTACACTGCGAGGTGAGGTGCTACCTATCGGAGGCCTCAAGGAAAAGCTGCTGGCGGCGCATCGTGCAGGTATTGAGATCATTGTGATACCGCATGACAATGAAAAAGACCTGGTCGATATACCAAAAAATATTTTGTCAAAACTTGATGTTAAGCCAGTGCGCTGGATTGACGATGTGTTAGAGATAGCGCTTGAGGAAGTGCCGACTCCACTTGAAGATGCGTCAGCAAGTGGCAGAAAAACAAGCACTAAAGGCAAAAAAACGGGTGCCAGGGTACGCCATCACTGACCGTTAAGTGGTGGTGGCTATCGTATTATCTGATCATGGATGATTGAGTCCCGTATGGGTGAAGCCCGCATTTTTCCTGCATTTTTAATTGACAGGGTTAGCCGCTGGCTGGTATAAAATGCACGGCTTTCGTATTTTAGGGCCAGGGACATCTCATAATAATAAGAGCAATAATACGAAAGCGTCGAAATAGAATTATAAATAAAAGTAAATCATCTTAAATACATAGGAAATAATAATGAACAAATCTGAATTAATTGATGCAGTTGCAGAAGCAGCTGGTTTATCTAAAGCTGATTCAACTCGTGCATTTGATGCAGTTATCGAAGTTGTTACTAATGCCATGAAAAGTGGTGATCAAGTAAGTATCGTAGGCTTTGGTTCTTTCCTGGTTCGTGAACGTTCTGCTCGCACAGGTCGTAATCCACAGACTGGTGCAGAAATTCAAATCAAGGCAGCTAAAGTGCCTGCGTTTAAGCCTGGCAAAGCGCTGAAGGAAGCTGTAAACTAGCGCGCACTTTTGGCGGGGTGGTTAGCTCAGCTGGTAGAGCGTCGCCCTTACAAGGCGAATGTCGGGGGTTCGATCCCCTCACCACCCACCAATTCAGGACCGGTAGTTCAGCTGGTTAGAATGCCGGCCTGTCACGCCGGAGGTCGCGGGTTCGAGTCCCGTCCGGTCCGCCATATTCAATTTCATTAGTGAATGAGCAAAAGCCAGTGATCTTGGCTTTTGCTTTTGTTGTTAACGCATTTGCTAATAATTTATTTAACGGCTTTGATAGTCGCTAATACAAGTTCACACAAGGTTTAATTTCATGCTGCAAGCTATTAATGATCGAATTAAAGGTTGGTTGGGTATGGCAATCGTTGCGTTGATTGCACTTCCTTTTGCATTCTGGGGGATCCAGTCTTATATCGGTGGGGGTGGTAAGCAGTATATTGCCAAGGTGGGTGATATTGAAATTTCGGCACGTGAATTTGAATCCAATCTTTCTAATCAGCGCCAGAAAATACAGAAACAGTATGATGGCAAAATGCCTTTTGAAGATGCAGTTTTAAAGCAGCAAGTACTGGACCAACTGGTAAACAGAAAATTACTGGAAGAAATGGCCAGTAGTTCAGGTTATCAAGTTTCGGATGCCCAGTTATCTAAAAATATCCAGGAACGTTTTTCACGTGATGGTAAATTTGATCGTGCTTTTGTCGAGCAGATACTCCAGTCCAGAGGCATGACGGTTGCCCAGATGGAATACCAGCTGAGGAGTGATTTACAGATCACTCAAATAATTGATGGTATAGCCAATACAGGTTTTATTACTGATGCCGAGGCCAGAAGGCTGGCAGCACTCGAACATCAGCAGAGAAAAATTAGCACCTTAACGTTTGCTATGGATAGTTTTTCTTCTGATGTTGAAGTGACAGAAGAAGAAATCAAGACGGCGTATGAAGCTAATTCAGAGCTTTATATGCTGCCAGAACGAGTTAGTGTTGAATACGTTGAGCTGAAGAGCGACGCCCTGTCAAAAGATGTTGAAGTTGACGAGCAGGCGATTTCAAATCTGTACGATGAGTACGTGGCATCGATTTCTAACAAAGAACAACGTAAGGCAAAACATATTCTTATAAAAACAGATGAAGATGCCGCAGCGGCACGAGCTAAAATTGCTGAAATAAGTAAGCAGCTGGCTGATGGTGCCTTGTTTGATGATCTGGCGCGCAAGCACTCACAGGATGTAGGTTCAGCCAAACAGGGCGGTGACCTGGGTTGGGTAGAACCTGGCCAGATGGTTAAGCCTTTTGAGGATGCACTTTTTGCGATGAAAATTGGTGAAACGAGTGATGTTGTTGAATCACAATTCGGCCTGCATCTGATCAAGCTTGAAAATATTCAAAGTGAACCTGTTGAAACTTTAGCGCAGAAACGGGCAGAGCTAGAGCAGGCGTACAGGCGGGAAGTGGCCAGCAACAGGTTCTATGATATCAGTGAGCTGATGGCCACAACGGCCTATGAGAACTCTGGCTCCTTAACTTCGGTGGCTGAGGCAGTTAATGTAGAGCCACAAACCACTGAACTATTTACCAGGGAAAGCGGTTCGGGGATCGCAGAGAATGCCAGGGTCAGAGAAGCGGCGTTTTCCAGGCTGGTTCTTGAAGATAAATTAAACAGCGAGGTGATCGAAATTTCACCTGAGCATATTCTGGTTTTGCGTATGCTGAACCATGAGCCTGCCACCCTGTTGCCTCTGGATACCGTGGACTCGGCAATACGAAGCAATTTGAAGCTGGAGAAAGCGCATAAAAACACACTGGCAGCGGCGCGCGAAGCGAAGGCTAAAATTAATGCGGGTGAGCTTGCTATAGAAGACGTTGTTTCTAACAGTGTCAGATATGAAACAATGGATATGCTGACGCGTGAAAACACGGCAAAAATTGATCCAGCTATTTTACAGGCGGCTTTTGATCTATCGGCACCCGAAGAAGGCAAGTTGAATGCTGTAGATGTGGCATTGAATTCAGGTGATGTGGCGCTGGTTATTCTGGAAGCGGTGCATACACCCGATAATATTGATCAGGCCAAAATTGATGCCATTAAGCTTCAATTGAAGCAGGATTTATCTACCAGGGAATTTAGTACAGTGCTGAATGCTCTCAGGGACAGGGCTGATCTGTATATCAATCCCAAAGCGCTTCAATAACCATTAAAATTTAGGGGCAAGGGGCGTTGTGAAATGATTAAAACAATAACCCGCCTGCCTCTGCACTGGCAAATTCTTGCCGCACTTGTTCTGGCTGTTATCGTTGGTATGCTGGCCGATGCTCAGACCAGTTTTCTTGGAATGTCGTTACATTCCATCCTCAGCTTTTTTGGCACGCTTTTTCTTAATGCGTTAAAAATGTTAATTGTGCCGCTGGTGGTCGCGTCCATTATTACCGGCATGATGGAGCTTAAGCCCAATACCCTTGGGCGGCTGGGCTCAAAAACCCTGCTTTTTTATATGACCAGTAGTCTGGTCGCGATTCTGATCGGCCTGCTGATGGTGAACAGCCTGCAGCCAGGTATCGTTGACGGCCAGCCGGCACTGGAGAGTATGGTGCTGTCTTCAGATACAGAATCAGTGCTGACAAAAGTAGAGGGTAAGGGTGCGGGTGATATTGCTGAAGTCTTTCTGAGAATGGTGCCGGCTAATATCGTCTCAGCGGCGGCTGAAGGCCAGATGCTGGGGCTGATATTTTTTAGCCTGTTGTTCGGCTATTTTCTTTCGCATTTGAAAGGCTCACACGGTAGCGTGCAAAAAGATTTCTGGCAGGGGCTGCTCAGCATCATGATCCAGATGACCAATCTGGTAATGAAATTTGCCCCAATTGGTATTTTTGCGCTGGTCTGTAAGGTGATTATGATGTCCGGCGTGGATGCATTCAGGCCGCTGGCGGTATTTTTTGCCACCGTTGTTATGGCGCTGGGGCTTCATCTATTTGTCTTTCTGCCACTGGTGTTGAAGTATGTGGCAAAGGTCAATCCTGTGCTGCACTTCAAGGCGATGATGCCTGCCTTACTGACGGCGTTCTCGACCAGTTCCTCTTCGGCAACGTTGCCGTTAACGCTGGACTGTGTGGAACGTCGTGCCGGGGTCTCTAATCGTGTCAGTGGTTTTACCCTGCCTCTGGGGGCAACGGTCAATATGGATGGCACGGCCCTGTACGAATGTGTCGCCGCGATGTTTATTGCCCAGGCCTATGGCCTGGAACTGGATCTTGTAACTCAATTTACCATCGTGCTGATTGCCCTGCTGACATCGATTGGTGTTGCCGGTATTCCTTCGGCCAGCCTGGTGGCTATTACCATTATATTAGGTGCTATCGGGCTGCCGCTGGAGGCGATAGGCCTGATTCTGGTGGTCGATCGTGTGCTGGACATGTGCCGCACATCGGTGAATGTATTCAGCGATTCCTGTGCAGCGGTCACCATCGCCCGCCTTGAAGGCGAGGATGAGGTGTTACGGGAGAAAGCCTAGTTTATTGCTTATCCGTTAACGAATTAAGTTTCGCTGATTTCCATGATGTCACCCATCAGGCCCGAGGTGTGATAACCCGCATCGACGTAGGTCACTTCACCGGTAATACCACTGGCCAGGCTTGAGCACAGGAAAGCGGCGCAATTACCGACTTCTTCAATAGTGATGTTTCTGTGTAGAGGTGCACTTTGCTCGACGTGCTTTAAAATAGTGCTGAAGTTAGAAATACCTTTGGCAGCCAGGGTTTTGATCGGGCCGGCCGAAATCGCATTGACACGAATGCCTTCTGCGCCAAGCGAATGGGCCAGATAGCGCACATTGGCCTCCAGGCTGGCCTTGGCCAGACCCATGACGTTATAGCCGGGGAAGGCGCGTACAGCACCCAGATAGCTGAGCGTCAGAATGGCTGCATCTTCGCGATTCTGCATCATATGGCGGCCTGCTTTAGCAATCGCAGCCAGGCTGTAGGAGCTTATATCGTGGGCCTGATTGAAGCCATCACGGGTCAGGTTGTCCAGATAATCACCCTCAAGCATTTCTTTGGGCGCAAATGCGACAGAGTGAATAATGACATCGAGAGAGTCCCAGTAGTCATCCAGGTGTTCGAACACGGCTTCGATATCATCATCATTTTCAACATCGCAGGGAACGACGATATCAGAATCGCATTCACCGGCGAGCTTTTCTACGCGTTCGTGCAGGCGTTCGCCCATGTAGGTAAATGCCAGTTCAGCACCTTCGCGATGCATGGCCTTGGCGATGCCCCAGGCAATGGAACGGTTGCTGGCGACACCAAAAATGAGAACTCGTTTTCCACTCATAAAACCCATAAGAATTTACTCCACGAAAAAAAGTACTGTAAACTTGGATGGCCCAATGTTAGGCAGATTCTATAGTTAAAAGCAACAATAAAAATCATGCAACACCGCTTCATGTCGCAATTATTGAAAATTCTATTTGTTTTGCTTGGTCTTACGTACTCGCTGAGTACCTCGGCTGTGCCGGCTATGGGCATGGGTTATGAACCCAAATACCCGGCCGACTTTAAACATTTTGATTACGTTAATCCACAGGCTAGCCGCAGTGGTGAGCTGGTGCTTTCCGGGCTTGGAACCTTTGATAGCCTGAACCCTTTCTTACTTAAGGGTATTTCTGCGGATGGCCTGAGCCTGCTGGTATTTGAAACCCTGCTGGAAAAAAGCCTGGACGAACCATTTAGTATGTACGGCCTGATCGCCGATGATTTTGTACTGGCTGAAGACGGCCTGTCAGTGACTTTTCATATCAACCCGAAAGCGCGTTTTTCGAATGGTGCCCCGATAACAGCCGAAGACGTAAAATTTTCTTTTGATATCCTGATGAGCAAGGCAGCGCATCCGCAGTTTCGGATTTATTACCAGGATATAGATTCGGTAACCGTTGTTGATGAGCTGACCGTGCGTTTTAATTTCAAACGGAGAAACCGTGAACTGCACATGATTGTTGGTGAGATTTCAATTTTTTCAAAAGACTGGCTTGCAGGCGGTGAGTTTGCCGATACCGATGATATTGTCCCGATCAGTAGCGGCCCTTATATTGTCGAGGATTATAAGCGAGGGAAATACATTCGCTACAAACGCAACCCTGATTACTGGGCGAACGATTTGGCTGTGCGCAAAGGCATGTATAATTTCGACACAATTAAATACACCTACTATAAAGACTCATCAATTGCGCTTGAGGCATTTAAGGCTGGCGAGTTTGATTTCTTTTTTGAAAATTACTCAAAGCGCTGGGCGCGTTCCCACGAAGGCCCTAAATATGAGTCCGGTGAAATTATAAAAACCGAACTTAAGCATAGCAATAACGCCGGTATGCAGGGTTTTGCCATCAATACCCGGCGTGAGCGTTTTAAGGACGTGCGGGTGCGACGGGCCTTGTCTCTGGCCTACGATTTTGCCTGGGCGAACGACCATCTTTTTTATAACCAGTACGTGCGCTGTGACAGTTATTTCAGCAATAGTGAACTGGCTGCCACGGGCCTGCCGGAAGGTGAAGAACTGAAGCTGCTTGAAAATTATCGAAGCCAGTTGCCCGATGAGGTTTTTACTCAGCAATGGGTTCCACCTTCCACCGAAAAAAAAGGCGCACTTCGAAAAAACCTGATCGAGGCACGAGACCTTTTAAAGCAAGCGGGCTGGACAATTAAAGACGGCGTGCTCAAGAATGGGCAGGGAAAAGTGTTTACTGTTGACGTATTGTTGGTACAAAAAGGCTTTGACCGCATCCTGGCGCCGTATGCTCGCAACCTGAAAAAACTGGGCATAGAAATGAATTACCGCACGGTGGATTCATCGTTGTATAAACGAAGGATTGACACCTATGACTTTGATATGGTGGTGACCAGTTATTCGTCTTCGATGTCACCGGGTAATGAACTAAAAAACCGCTTCCATTCACAGGCGGTGGATTCAAAAGGCTCGAGTAACTTGCCGGGGATTAATAGCCCGGTTATCGATGCCCTGATTGAACGCGTGGTGAATGCAGCAGACCGTGCTCAACTGCTGGTCGCCTCACGTGCGCTGGATCGGGTGTTGTTATTTGGTGAATATCTGGTGCCGAACTGGTATATCGATAAACATCGTGTTGCTTATCGAAGTGTATTTTCCTATCCTGAAACACTGCCGTTATATTACGACCCCATAACCCTGTTGATTAAAACCTGGTGGATGGATACTGCCGCAGTGAAAACACGGGACAATAAATAAAGCTATGTTTGCCTATATCCTGAAACGCCTGTTGTTAATGATTCCAACCCTGTTTGGTGTCATGTTGATTACCTTTGCGGTGACCCAGTTTGTGCCGGGTGGCCCGGTCGAGCAGTTAGTCAGTCAACTTGAAGGCAATGCGGTTAGTGGCGAAGCCAGTAGTGGTGCGCATAGTATGTATCGTGGTGCCACGGGGCTTGATGAAGAATACATTGAAGAAATACGGGCGCTGTATGGGTTTGATAAGCCGGTGCATGAACGATTCCTGAACATGGTCACTAACTACCTGCGCTTTGATCTGGGCGATAGTTATTTTCATAATGAGTCTGTGATTGATTTGATGATCTCCAAGCTTCCAGTTTCAATTAGCCTGGGTTTATGGACATTCTTCATTGTTTATCTCACCTGTATACCATTAGGTATCGCGAAAGCGGTGCGCGATGGCTCGATGTTTGATGTCGTGAGTAGTACTTTAATCCTGATTGGTTATGCGATCCCCGGTTTTGTCCTCGGTATTACTCTGCTGGTGTTTTTTGGTGGTGGCAGCTTTTTTGATGTCTTCCCATTGAGGGGGCTGGTGTCTGATAACTGGGATGCGATGTCCTGGGGCGATAAAATCCTGGATTATTTATGGCATATGGTTTTACCGATTATTGCCTCGGTGATTGGCAGCTTTGCGGTCATGACCATGCTGACCAAGAACAGTTTTATTGAAGAAATCAGGAAGCAGTATGTACTGACTGCGCGTGCTAAAGGCGTGTCAGAAAATGCCGTGCTTTATCGCCATGTTTTCAGGAACGCGATGATTCCTCTGGTGACCGGATTCCCTGCGGCTTTCATCGGCGCATTTTTTACTGGCAGCCTGCTGATTGAAACCATTTTTTCACTCGATGGCCTGGGCCTGCTTTCTTATGAGTCGGTGTTAAAGCGGGACTACCCGGTCGTGCTGGGCTCACTTTATCTGTTCACCTTAATGGGTCTGGTCGCGAAGTTGCTGGCCGATATTAGTTATGTGTTGATTGACCCGCGTATCCATTTTGAATCGGTGGATCATTAAATGGTTATGGATAATAACACTTACTTAACACCCAACCAGCGTTCGTGGTTGCGCTTCAAGGCCAATCGGCGTGGTTACATCAGTCTGTGGTTGTTTAGCATCCTGTTTGTGCTGAGCCTGTTTTCAGAAGTCCTGTTTAATGATAAACCGCTGCTGGTTAATTACCAGGATGAATATTATTTTCCATTTATGGTCTCTTATCCGGAGACTACTTTTGGCGGTGATTTTGAAACCGAAGCCGATTACGCTGATGAGTATGTACGCGAGTTGATTACCCGTGGTGATAACTGGGTGATCGATCCGCCTGTACAGTTCAGTTACAACACCATTAATTTTATGACCGATGCGGCCAACCCGGCGGCACCTTCATCGCACAACCTGTTTGGTACCGATGACCGCGGCCGTGATGTCTTTGCCCGGCTGGTTTACGGTTTTCGCCTGTCTGTCCTGTTTGCCTTTGCATTGACCGCAGTCGGTGTCCTGATTGGCATTATTATGGGTGCGATACAGGGTTATTTTTCGGGCAAGACAGACCTGTTTATGCAGCGCATTATTGAAGTCTGGTCATCCATGCCCGAGCTTTATCTGCTGATCATCTTTGCCTCGATTTTTCAACCGAGTATCTGGCTGCTGATTATCCTGCTGTCGATGTTTGGCTGGATGGGGCTGTCTGATTATGTGCGTGCCGAGTTCCTGCGCGGCAGGAATATGGACTATGTACGTGCAGCCAGGGCCATGGGCCTGAGTAATTTTGCCATTATGCGTCACCATCTGTTGCCAAACAGCCTGACGCCGGTGATTACTTTTCTGCCTTTCCGAATTAGCGGTTCAATTCTGGCCCTGACCAGCCTGGATTTTCTTGGCCTGGGTGTACCACCGACGACACCCAGCCTGGGCGAGCTGCTGTCACAGGGCAAGGAAAATATCGAAGCCTGGTGGTTATCATTGGGTGCTTTTGTTGTATTAGTCGGAACATTGATGCTTTTGATTTTTATTGGTGAGGCATTACGAGAAGCTATGGATACGCGCAGGAACTGATATGACGGATAAACTATTACAGGTTGAAAACTTAAGCGTCACTTTTAAAACGCAGGGTGGTGATGTCGAGGCGGTGCGTGACATCAGTTTTGATGTTGACCGAGGTGAAACAATGGCCATTGTCGGCGAGTCGGGTTCGGGCAAGTCGGTGACTGCGCTCTCTATTTTAAAACTGCACGATGAAAGACAGGTGTCTTATCCCGGTGGAAAAATAATCTATCAGCATGATGGTGAGCATCATGACCTGATCGCTTTTGATGACAGCGCCATGCAGTCCATCAGGGGCAGTGACATTTCCATGATCTTTCAGGAACCGATGACCTCATTGAACCCGGTTTATACCGTCGGTGCGCAGATTCAGGAATCTTTATTGTTGCACACTGATTTAAATAAAAATGATGCAAGAAATCGTGCCATAGAACTGCTCGGCCGGGTCGGCATTCGAGACCCGGAAAGACAGATCAACAGTTTTCCACACGCATTATCGGGCGGCCAGCGGCAACGCGTGATGATTGCCATGGCGCTGGCCTGTAAGCCCGCATTGCTGATCGCCGATGAGCCAACCACGGCGCTTGACGTTACCATTCAGCAGCAAATTCTTGACCTGCTGGTTGACCTGAAAAAAGAATTCAATATGTCGGTGCTGTTTATCACGCACGACCTGAACCTGGTCAGGCGTTATGCGCAACGTGTCTGCGTCATGCAGCAGGGCAAAATTGTTGAGCAGGGCGATACCGCGAATATTTTTTCCCAGCCCGAACATGAATACACACAGTATTTATTGCAAAGTGAGCCTGACCATCGCATCGTTGAAGTAGAACCTTCCCAGGAAATGGTGATGAACGCAGAAAATGTGCGTTGCCATTTTCCAATTTATAAAGGTTTTTTCAAGCGCCAGGTTGATGCAGTCAAAGCCGTTGACGACATCTCGCTAAAAATACACAGGGGCGAAACACTGGGTATTGTTGGTGAGTCGGGTTCAGGCAAAACGACTCTGGGCATGGCCCTGTTTCGACTGGTTGATTCGAGCGGGGGTATTCATTATGCCGATAAAGAGATATCCAGCTACCATGAAAAAGACATCAGGCCATTAAGACGGCATTTTCAGGTTGTTTTTCAGGACCCCTTTTCTTCGCTATCGCCTCGCATGACCGTAGAACAGATTATCGGTGAAGGGCTCAGGCTACACTTCCCGGAACTGGACAATGACCAGAGAAAACAGCGAATCGCTTCGGTACTGGAAGAGGTGGGCCTGGAAAAAGATATTCTGTGGCGCTACCCGCATGAATTCTCAGGCGGCCAACGCCAGCGCATTGCCATCGCCAGAGCCGTTGTGCTGGAACCGGATGTCATTTTACTGGATGAACCAACCAGCGCACTGGATGTGTCCGTGCAGAAACAGGTACTTGGCCTGCTCGCAAAATTACAGAAAAAACACGGGCTCAGTTATATTTTTATCAGTCACGACCTGAGGGTGATCCGTGCCATGTCGCATCGCGTTATCGTGATGAAGGACGGTATGATTGTAGAGCAGGGTTCGGTTATGGAGGTGCTTGATCAACCGAAACAGGCTTATACCAAAGAGCTGGCTCGGGCGGCCTGTGCTTGATTGTGTGGATTTCTGATCCGTGTTAGGTGGATTCAAGTTCCAGGCACACCACCCAATAAACCAAAAAGACTTCATCCTGCATTGTGCTTCCAATCTCTGCTCGGATATGAAAAGCTCTGTGCATGATAAAAAAATGTCCACGAAAGTGGTGCGTCTTCAGGCAAATTCAGGATCAGGTTTATGAGCAAACTAAAAAACTCCAGTTATAAAATGCTGATAATAGTTGAAGACATTGGTTTACTTGTTATTGCTATTTCGACAGTCATAGCAATGGTCTTTGAAATTGTGTCGATGTTTAAGGCAATGAATGTAACATTGGCAGACCTTCTATTGCTTTTTATATACCTTGAAGTTCTGGCAATGGTTGGAATATACCTTAAGTCAGGGAAGCTACCTGTTCGTATGCCGCTTTACATTGCTATAGTGGCAGTGGCACGCTACATGATTCTCGACATGAAGAACCTGGATACATTAAGGGTTCTTGGCCTTGCAGGCGCAGTACTTGTTCTTGCTATCTCTATTCTCGCAATCCGATATGGCCATACCAGATTTCCCTATGATGATACCAAGGACAGCTAACATAAATAGCCCCAAACTTGGCTTAACCACGTGCATTTATGCATTTCAGTCCTGTATTTGGAAAACCACAAAATTTACACACAAAAGAGCTCTTTTGGGCAGCTATTTCTATCTAACCCCTTGTTTTAATTGATGTGATGTGTTTTAATATCGAGAATGATACGTGTTCTCATTCTTAAATGTAAAGAAATGTAAAGATCTATTGATTGATTTGCATGGTGTTCATACAATGAAATTGTCAATTTAATTAAGGAAATATTCGAGAGGTTTTTAGTTATGAAATTATCAACAAAAGGACGTTATAGCGTAACCGCAATGCTTGATCTGGCAATTCATGATAAAGCAGGTCCCGTGACACTGGGTGACATTTCACAATGTCAGGGTATTTCCCTTTCATATCTTGAGCAGTTATTTTCCAGTCTGCGTAAAGCCGGTCTGGTTAAAGGTGTGCGTGGCCCGGGTGGTGGCTATCGACTGGCTCAACCAGCCAGTGAAATCAGTATTGCTCAGATTATCCGAGCAGTTGATGAAAAGGTTGATGTTACCAGTTGTGCGGGTGAAGGTGATTGCCAGGAAGGTGAGCGTTGCCTGACCCATGAACTCTGGACTGATTTGAGTAACCGTTTGTATACCTTCCTGGAAGGTATTACTCTGGCTCAATTCGTAGACCGTCCGGGTATTCCTGAGCTGTCCATGGAGCGTGATAAGAGCATCGGTCGCTTTGTGCTGGCGCGTAAGCAGGCAGAAGCGATTAGTCAGGGACTGGTTTAGTTTCAGACCTGGTAGAATCTGTAAATAAAAAAGCCCGCGAAAGCGGGCTTTTTTTGTGGTGGGCTCATACAAAAGCTATAATACGCTCCTTTTTATTTGCATACTGGGGAACACGCATGCTTGAGGCCTATCGCGAACATGTCGCAGAACGTCAATCAGAGAACCTGCCACCTTTACCACTGAGCGCAGAACAGGTCGCTGAACTGATCGAGTTGATTAAAAATCCACCTGCTGGTGAAGCTGAATTCCTGATGGAGCTGCTGGTCAATCGCGTGCCGCCGGGAGTGGATCAGGCGGCTTACGTCAAAGCGGCCTTTCTTGCTGATGTCGCCAAAGGTAATACTGCCTGTGAGCTGATTTCGCAGGTTCGCGCTACCGAACTGCTCGGTACCATGCTGGGTGGCTACAACATTCAACCACTGGTCGAATTGCTGGATGTGGATGTTACTGCTGATGCGGCGGCGACAGCCCTGTCTCACACCCTGCTTATTTATGATGCTTTCCATGACGTGGCCGATAAAGCAGCCAATAACAAATATGCCGCACGTGTGATTCGCTCATGGGCGGATGCGGAGTGGTTTACTTCCAAACCTGAAATGGCAGAAGAGCTTACCGTGACGGTTTATAAGGTTCCAGGTGAAACCAATACCGATGATTTGTCACCGGCGACTGAGGCCTGGAGCCGTCCTGATATTCCATTGCACGCCAAATCCATGCTGGTGAGCAAGATGGACAATCCGCTGGAGACTATTGCCGAGCTCAAACAAAAAGGCCATCCTGTTGCTTATGTGGGTGACGTGGTTGGTACCGGTTCGTCAAGAAAGTCAGCGATCAACTCCGTGCTCTGGTATATGGGTGATGAAATTCCATTTGTGCCCAACAAGCATGAAGGTGGTGTGGTACTGGGCGGCAAGATTGCACCGATTTTCTTTAACACTGCTGAAGATTCCGGCGCTTTGCCGATTGAGTGTGATGTTGAGAACATGCAAACCGGCGATGTGATTCGTATCCGTCCTTTTGATGGCGTGGTTCTGAATGAAGCCGGTGAAGAGATCTGTAAATTTGATTTGCGCCCAACCACCATGCCGGATGAAATTCGTGCCAATGGCCGTATTCCACTCATTATTGGTCGTGGTTTAACGGATCGTGCCAGAACATTCCTTGGTGAAGGCCCATCGGATGTTTTCCTGAAACCTGAAACTGCTGCCGATACCGGCAAAGGTTTTACTCAG
>JAPHSZ010000153.1 GCA_026196545.1 Gammaproteobacteria bacterium | reverse complement strand
TGGGCCTGTTCGTGGTTTTCCAGATCTGGGAGAACCCGGCTAATACTTACGGCAGTGGCGCCGCGCTGGCGGTTGAAGGTGCCATGGTGCAGATGATTTCTCACGGCTTTATTTCCGGTGCCATGTTCCTGATGATCGGCGTGCTTTATGACCGTATGCACACCCGCAACATTCAGGACTACGGTGGCGTGGTCAATACCATGCCAATTTTTGCTGCGTTTGCAGTTTTCTTCGCAATGTCGAATGCCGGTCTACCGGGGACCTCAGGTTTTGTTGGTGAGTTCATGGTGATCATCGCCAGCTTCCACGCCAATTTCTGGTACGCCTTCCTTGCGGCCACCACGCTGATACTGGGCGCAGCCTACACCCTGTGGATGGTGAAACGTGTATTCTACGGTGAAGTGGCCAACGAGAATGTACGCGCACTGAAAGACCTGAATCAGCGCGAACTGCTGATTATGTCAACCCTGGCTGTCGCGGTACTGGTTATGGGTCTGTGGCCGGCACCGGTGGTTGAGGTCATGCACGCTACGATTGAAAATTTGTTGCAGCACATAATGGTATCGAAAATTTAAACAGGCTGATTACACGATGACACTAGAAGCACTCAATTATCTAACAGCATGGCCGGAGATTTTTCTGCTCGGTATGGCCTGTATCGTGCTGGTTGTTGATGCGTTTATCAGTGATGATAAGCGTGATTTCAGTTACCTTCTGGCCCAGTTCAGTCTGGCGGGTACTTTTGTGCTGCTGATGCTGGCACAGATAGATGGCCGGGTCGTATCGTTCAATGGTATGTTTGTGCAGGATGCGATGTCAGTCGTGCTGAAATTATTTATTGTTGCGATAACGGCCATCACCTTCGTTTATTCCCGTGATTACCTTAAAGATAGAAATATTTTTAAGGGCGAGTATTATGTGCTGGGGCTGTTCGCCGTGCTTGGCATGATGCTGATGGTGTCGGCCAATAACCTGCTGATGATTTATCTGGGTCTGGAGCTACTGTCATTGTGCCTGTACGCCATGGTGGCCTTCAACCGCGATAACGGCAACGCCTCGGAAGCGGCGATGAAGTACTTTGTATTGGGCGCGATTGCTTCGGGCATGTTGCTCTACGGTATGTCGATTCTTTACGGCCTGTCCGGCAGCCTGGTTATTTCTGATATCGCCGTCGCCGTGAACCAGGCCACCGATACCCGCATCGGCATGGTGTTCGCGCTGGTCTTCATTCTGGTGGCGCTGGCCTTTAAACTCGGCGCCGTGCCATTCCACATGTGGGTGCCTGATGTTTATCAGGGCTCGCCTACTGCGGTCACCGCCTTCATCGGTACCGCGCCCAAGCTGGCCGGTTTTGCCATGATCATCCGACTGCTGGTCGAAGGCATGGGCGATTTGCAGGCCGACTGGCAGCAGATGCTGATTATTCTGGCCGTACTGTCGATGGCAACCGGTAACGTGATTGCAATCGCGCAGACCAATATTAAACGTATGCTGGCTTACTCGACAATCTCCCACGTTGGTTTCATCCTGCTGGGCATTCTGGCTGGCACCAAGGAGGCTTATGCCTCAGCCATGTTCTACACCATTGCCTATGCGGTGATGTCGCTGGGTGGTTTCGGTATCATCATGCTGCTGGCTCGCAAGGGACTGGAAGCTGAAAACCTGGATGACTTTAAGGGACTGAACCAACGCAGCCCCTGGTTTGCCTTTTTGATGATGGTGCTGATGCTGTCGATGGCCGGCGTGCCACCGACGCTGGGTTTCTGGGCCAAGCTGGCGGTACTCAAGGTCATCGTTGAAATCGACATGGTCTGGCTGGCACTGGTCGCTGTGTTCTTCTCGATTATCGGCATTTTCTACTACCTGCGCGTAATCAAGGTTATGTACTTTGATGAAGCGGTGGATGACCAGCCGCTGAGCTGTGGGCGTGATATGCAAATCACGCTGAGTTCCAATGCGCTGCTGGTTCTGGCGTGGGGGCTGTATCCTGCGGGTTTGATGTCGTTGTGTTTGTCGGTGTTTTAAGTTCGGTTTATCCTGAGTTAGAAAAAGCTTTGTGCTGTAAAAAAAATACAGGATGTCGATGAGGCAAAAATACCGCGAACAATGCGGTTCATAAAAAACATTCGTCACATCCTACGAGATTTCTCCGGCACCTGTGTATGTTGCAAGGGTTGGCTAGTAACGAACCGCCGGCGCCTCTATCTTAAGACCATTAGAACGAGACATGATATACAGCCCCATCAGTTTGATTTCATTGGAGTCTGTTTCAAAAGGTTCAGCACGCATTGAAGTCATGCATTGTTGTATGCGCTGGTGAAGGCTTGTTATTTCTTCGGGTTCAAGCCGGTAGGTGGGGAAACCATTTCCCTGTCCCTGACTGATTTTCTGTCCTCGTATCATCCTGCCAACATACATATCATGGCAATGGGAGCAGGACATATCTATCAGGCCGTAGCGCGTATTGTAAAGTGCTTTGCCCTGTTTGATTAACTTAGTCATAGCGCCGTCGGTCTGTACATTAACGACTTCGCCGATTGCCAGGTTGCGAACAAAGGTCTCCAGGTCAATAAGATCCGGGTGGTCGGCTGGTAATGCTTTGTCGCCGGCATTATTGTTGCGGCAACGGCTGATCTTTTTTTGCAGGGTTATAATTTCTGCACTGTCCTCACTGTATACAGGATAGCGTGCAATATTTTTTGTATCTAGTTTGGTTCCGTCTTCGCTATGACAATCGGCGCATGCTTTGTTGGCGCTATTTTGTTTGTTGTTAAATAGACGTTGACCACGATCGACGGCAAATAGTCCGGGGTTAGTGAAATCATCGTCCTGTGTGGCGCGTGTTTCCGGTTCGATATATTCATAGCCTGACTTTGCTTCGATGGCCAAAGCCATTGTTGCCGGAATGGTCAGTATGAAACTGCAAAATAACAGCATGGTTTTGTTTACGCGAATCATTTGAGTGTAGCCAGATAAGCAATGACGTCCTCAACCTGTTGGGCTGTCAGGAATGTTCTGCCGCGGTATCCCTTGCCTGGGCGGTTGATCAGGAGCGGGTCGCGATAAAAACCGGGCATGATCGACATCGGGTTGATTTTGCGAGTGTCGACAACGCGCAGACGGATCATGGTAGTGGGCAGGCGTGAAGCAATGCCCGTTAGTGGTGGTCCGATATTGCCGTAGGCTTCGATGTCGGGGATAGGGAATTCATGGCAAGCCAGGCAGTTTCCACGACTGCTGTCAGAAACGATTTCCCTGCCGCGTTGTGCCTTACCGACAAGACCGCATAACGGCTCAACAATAGCGTAGTCTGTCACTTGCCAATGACAGTAAGCATCAGGCTGTTCGTCCATCACCTGTTGAGTATCCGATGCACGTGCAGGGCTAAAAGACAGAATAGCGAGAATTAGAAAGAATATTTTCATGTCTATCCAGACCTCTGGTCATGCGCTGTGGCGTGTTGCTTGAATAGCTGTAGCTGACCTAAAATACCCACATCCGCAAACAGGCATTGCATCAAGCGAATTTTCAGTATCCATATTAACTAAAATCACCCTCAAAAAAACCTTATCTATTTGGGATAGTGTATACCTAAGCAGGGTTTGTCTGTGATTTATCGATTGCTAAATAGCGCGCCAGGTTGGGTAGATGAACGAAACCCAAAATACGGAGCTGATCTTTTTATTCTATTTTTTAACTTTTTTCAGGCAACATTTACAGATGTCTTGTGTATACTGTTTAATATCTAAAATATAGCCGTAGGATATAAATGAAAGTCTCACCCTATCTAAAAGTTCTTTCTGAAAATGATGGTTCAGATCTTTATTTTTTGACAGGAGCCATACCCAGTGCCAAGTTTAATGGCCTACTCAAACCAATAGGCAAAGAGACGCTGCCACCCGGATTTGTGGAGCAACTGGCCAATGAATTGATGAGTGAAAAACAAAAGCTGGAATTCAGTAACAAGCCGGAAATGAACCTTGCTCTGTCAGTGTCGGGTGTGGGCCGATTCAGGGTCAATATATTTAGGCAGCGCGGTGAAGTGGCGATGGTAATACGTCATATCAAAACTGATATCCCAAACCTTGAATCACTGGGTGTGCCTGAGGTGCTCAAAAAAACAGTCATGGCTCGGCGGGGGCTGATATTGTTTATTGGTGGTACAGGGATGGGAAAATCAACATCACTGGCCGCTCTGATCGAACACAGGAATGTGAATTCAAAAGACCATATTATTACTATCGAAGATCCTATTGAATTTATCTACCAGCATAAAAAAAGCATCATCAGTCAGCGTGAAATAGGCATGGACACCGATTGTTGGGCAGATGCACTAACAAATGCTATGCGGCAGGGACCTGATGTAATTCTCATCGGTGAGATTCGTGACAGTGAAACGATGGAGCATGCACTGGCCTTTGCCGAATCAGGTCATCTCACGCTTGCTACATTGCATGCAAATAATGCCAGCCAGGCGCTGGATCGCATCATCAACTTCTTCCCCGGAGATAAACACAAAACATTGCTGCAGGATCTGTCTCTCAATATGCGAGCATTTGTATCACAGCGTCTGATCAGTACTGTAGACAAAAAGAGATGTGCTGCCTTTGAAGTTCTACTGAATACACCCCGCATTGCCGAGCTTATCAGGGACAGCAATATAGCAGAAATAAAAGAGCAGATGAAACTATCAGAAAGTGAAGGCATGCAAACCTTTGATGCTAGCTTGTTCAAGCTGTACGATGACGGAAAAATTTCTCGTGAAGAAACCCTGAAAAATGCTGATAGTGAGAATGAGCTGATGCAAAAAATGGGTTTCAGTGAAAAAGGCAATTCTCGGGATGATAGCTCTCCAGATGATGATTTGGAAGATCTGGTGTTCCCAGAATAGGATTATATAAGAGGAAGTGAATCTAGCTTCTGAGTTTTTTCAGTAAATTACCCCTGCCATTTCGGCCATAGTGCTAAAATCTCCACACTTTTTAAGCCGTCAATTGCCATTTTATCTTTCCTAATGAGGTAAAATGCTTCGGTTTGTTTGCCGCCTGTGCGGGCTGTTTTTGCAGCAACTCATTGAAATACAAGAATAAAAGCGAGAGTACTTTATGACCGCTAAGGATATGACAGCAAGCCTGGACCCTGATAAATACGCCAAGGGTACTGGTGCGCTACGCTCCCGACGTCCTGTTTATATGGACTATCTGCCGCCCTGTAATAATGCCTGTCCCGCCGGAGAAGATATTCAGGCCTGGCTTGATCTTTCACAGGCTGGCAATTATGAGGCCGCCTGGCAGAAGTTGATTGAAGATAACCCGTTCCCGGCGATTCACGGACGGGTCTGTTACCACCCCTGCGAGACCGCCTGTAACCGTACCTACACCGACAATGAGGTGAGCATTCACGCGGTGGAGCGTTTTCTCGGTGACATGGCGATGGAGCATGGCTGGAAGCCGGAGTTTACTCCGCGTCCCGGCGGTAAAAGAGTTTTAGTCATCGGTGGTGGTCCCAGTGGCTTGTCCGCCGCCTACCACCTGACCCGTTTCGGTCACGAGGTGGAAATCTATGAGGCCGGCCCCGTTGCCGGCGGCATGATCCATTTTGGTATCCCGGCCTACCGTATGCCGCGTGATGAGCTGAAACGGGAAATTCAGCGTGTGGCGGATATGGGGGTGAAGATTCATCTCAATTACCGTGTGGATGATGTCCAGGCTGAGATGACCCGCGGTAAATTTGATGCGGCCTTTATCGCCGTGGGTGCTCATATATCTAAAAAGATCGATATCCCGGCGCGTGACGCCAGGGGCATGATGGATGCGGTCAGCTTCCTCAAGAGTGTTGAGAATGGCGAAGATGTTCAGCTCGGTCGTCGCGTTGCTATCTACGGTGGCGGTAATACTGCGATGGATGCCGCCCGCGTGGCCAAACGTATGGGCGTGGATGAGGCGATGATCATCTATCGCCGTGACCGTGACAGTATGCCCGCCCACGACTTCGAGGCCGATGAGGCGCTGGAGGAGGGGGTCAAGATTAACTGGCTGCGTACCATCAAGGAGATCGACGGTAGTACCCTTGAGGTAGAGATCATGGAGCTGGGTGAGGATGGTCGTCCGCAGCCCACCGGTAAATTTGAAAAACTTGAAGCCGACTCACTGATTATGGCGGTGGGTCAGGAGACTGACACCGGCTTCCTGAATAATGTTCCTGGTATTGAATTCCAGCGTGATGGCACTGTAATCGTTGGTGATAACATGATGACCGGTGCTGATGGTATCTTCGCCGGTGGTGACATGGTGCCGAGTGATCGCTCGGTGACCATTGCGACCGGGCATGGCAAGAAGGCCTCGCGTTACATTGATGCCTGGTTGCGTGGTGAGGAGTATCAGCCGCACGCCAAACATCCCATTGTCGATCATGAAAAATTGCAGATGTGGTATCGCACTGAGGCACCTGTGACCGAGCAGGAACATTTGCCGCTGTCACAGCGTCTGGGTGGATTTGAGGAAATCCTGCAGGGCCTTAGTGAAAAGGAGGCGCGCTACGAGGCGAAGCGCTGCCTCTCCTGTGGTAACTGTTTTGAGTGCGACGGCTGTTATGGCTCCTGCCCCGAGGATGCCATTATTAAACTGGGTCCGGGTAAGAGATACCGTTATGACTATGACAAGTGCACTGGCTGTGGCGTCTGCCAGGAGCAGTGTCCGTGCCACGCCATCGAGATGATTCCTGAGAGCGAGGCTGCCAACGTCACCGGTACCGCCCCGGAAAATAAGAGATAAGAAGTATGAGCGACCAGAAAAAACCAAAACAGGTCACGGTCGACGGCGGTAATGCCGTTGCGCACATCGCCTACCGTGTCAGTGACATCTGTTCCATCTACCCGATTACCCCGTCCTCGGATATGTCGGAACTCTCTGACCTGTGGGCGACCCAGGGAATTAAGAATATCTGGGGCCAGGTGCCGCAGGTTATCGAGATGCAGAGCGAGGGTGGTGCCGCCGGTACCGCGCACGGTGCGCTGCAAACCGGTGCCCTGACCACCACCTTTACCGCCTCACAGGGGCTGCTGCTGATGCTGCCCAATATGTACAAGATTGCCGGTGAGCTGACTTCCACGGTGTTCCATGTTGCGGCCCGTTCCATCGCCGCGCAGGCGCTCTCGATCTTCGGTGACCACCAGGATGTGATGGCGGCGCGCATGACCGGCTTTGCCATGCTCGCCTCCAACTCGGTACAGGAGGCGCACGATTCTGCGCTGATCTGTCACGCCGCTACCCTCAAGGCGCGGGTACCGTTTATCAACTTCTTCGACGGCTTCCGCACCTCGCACGAAATCAACAAGATTAGCCTGATCAGCGATGAGCAGATCCGCGCGATGATCAGCGAGGAGATGGTGTTTGCCCACCGTAACCGTGCCCTCAATCCGGATAACCCTTTTATTCGTGGGACTGCACAGAACCCGGACGTCTACTTCCAGGGTCGTGAGAGCTCCAATACCTATTATGATGCTGTGCCCGGCATTATTCAGGAGACCATGGACGAGCTGGCCAGGCTGACCGGTCGCCAGTACCACCTGTTCGATTACCACGGGGCTGAGGATGCCGAAGAGGTCGTCATCATGATGGGTTCCGGCGCGCAGACCGTAGAAGAGACCATCGATGCGCTCAATGCCCAGGGGCGCAAGCTCGGTGTGGTCAGCGTGCGCCTGTTCCGTCCCTTCAGCATGAAACACATGATTGAGGCCCTGCCCAAGACATGCAAAAAGATCGCGGTACTGGATCGCACCAAGGAGCCGGGTGGTGCTGGTGAGCCGCTGTATCAGGATGTGCTGACCGCGCTGGCCGAGGCTCTGGGCGAGGGCATGATCGATGCCATGCCCAAGGTGGTGGGTGGCCGTTACGGTCTTTCTTCCAAGGAATTCACCCCGGCGATGGCCAGGGCGGTGTTTGACAATCTCGCTTCTGATTCATCGAAGAACCACTTCACCGTCGGCATTAACGATGATGTGACCCATACCTCTATCGAGGTGCAGCCGGGTTTTGAGATCGAGCCGGATAACGTGACCCGTGCGATGTTCTTCGGTCTCGGTTCCGATGGTACGGTTTCGGCCAACAAGAATTCGATCAAGATCATCGGTGAGAGCACCGAGCTTAACTGTCAGGGTTACTTTGTTTACGACTCGAAGAAGGCCGGTTCGCAGACGACTTCGCATTTGCGTTTTGGTCCCGATGAGATCAAGGCGCCGTACCTCATTACCTCTGCCAACTTTATCGCCTGCCACAAGGCCAACTTTATCGACCAGGTGGAGATGCTGGACAAGGCGGCAGAGAATGCAGTGTTCCTGCTCAACTCGCCGGTCGCCGCTGACAGGGTATGGGACGAGCTGCCCGAGCCGGTACAGCAGCAGATCATCGATAAAAATATCGACTTTTATGTGATCGATGCTACCACCGTGGCTCGCGATGCAGGCATGGGACGTCGCATCAATACCATTATGCAGACCTGTTTCTTTGCGCTCTCCGGCGTGTTGCCGCGTGATGAGGCGATTGAAAAAATCAAGGCGGCGATTGAAAAGACTTACATGCGCAAGGGTGCTGATATTGTGCAGCTCAACTTCAAGGCGGTGGATGCCTCGCTGGATCACCTGCACAAGGTCGAGATGCCGAAACAGGTCAGTTCTGATAAGGGCATGATGCAGGCGGTCTCGGATGCAGCGCCGGACTTTGTTAAAGAGGTGACGGCACCGATGCTGATCGGTCGTGGTGATGACCTGCCGGTCTCGAAGATCCCGGTCGATGGCACTTACCCCAGCGGCACCGCGCGTTGGGAGAAGCGCAATATTTCCGACATTATTCCAAAGTGGGAGCCCGAGGTCTGCATCCAGTGCGGCAACTGCTCCTTCGTTTGCCCGCATGCTGTCATTCGTGCCCGCTTCTATCATGAGAGTACGCTGGATGATGCGCCAGAGACTTTTGAATCTGCAGAGGTGACTGCCCGCGGATTCCCCGAGTCGCGCTACACCCTGCAGATTTATGCCGAGGATTGCACCGGTTGTGCCCTCTGCGTCGAGGCGTGTCCTGCTTTTGACCCGAATGATGGCACGCGCAAGGCGATTAATATGGAGCCCAAGGGATCTATTGAAGAGGCGCGTGAGAATATCGCCTTCTTCGACTCCATTCCGGTCAATTCGCGCTCTACCGTAAACTTTGCCTCGGTGCGTGGTGCACAGTTCCTCGAGCCGCTGTTTGAATTCTCCGGCGCCTGCAGCGGTTGTGGTGAGACCCCCTATGTACGTCTGCTGACCCAGCTGTTCGGCCCGCGCCTGCTGGTGGCCAATGCTACTGGTTGCTCCTCCATCTACGGCGGCAATCTGCCGGCGACCCCGTGGAGCGCTAACAAAGAGGGCCGTGGTCCGGCCTGGTCCAACTCGCTGTTTGAGGACAATGCCGAGTTCGGCCTTGGGATGCGCGTCTCTGCCGACCAGCAGATGGCGATGGCAAAACAGTTACTCTCGGAGATGACCGATCACTTTGATCAGGCTTTTATCGATTCGTTGATGAATACCGACCAGCAGATCGGCACCCAGATGAACAACCAGCGTATGCGGCTGCATGAGCTGAAGCGTCGCCTTGAGGATATTGATGACCCAAGGGCGAAGGCGCTGCTGACCGTGGCCGATCATCTGGTGCGTCGTTCTGTATGGTTGATCGGTGGTGACGGCTGGGCCTATGATATTGGTTCGGGTGGTCTCGATCATGCGCTGGCTTCGGGGCGCAACATCAACGTGCTGGTACTCGACACCGAAGTCTACTCCAACACCGGTGGCCAGGCCTCCAAGTCGACCCCGATCGCGGCGACGGCCAAGTTTGCCGCTGCCGGTAAGGCGGTGAACAAGAAGGATCTGGCGCTGCAGGCGATTTCCTACGGTAATGTCTACGTGGCGCGTGTTGCCTTCGGCTCCAACCCACAGCAGACGCTACAGGCAATGCGTGAAGCGGAGGCCTATCCGGGCCCATCCATTATTCTCGCCTACAGCCCCTGTATTGCGCATGGTATTGATCTGCGTAATGGTCTGTCGCAGCAGGAGAAGGCGGTGGATTCCGGTTACTGGCCGTTGATTCGCTACAACCCGGAGATGCGTAAACAGGGCAAAAAACCGTTCATCCTCGATTCCACTCGCCCGACCATTAAGCTGGAGGAGTTCGCCTACAATGAGCAACGTTACCTGTTGTTGAAGAAGAATAATCCGGAAGAGGCGGCGCGCCTGATGGAACTGGCGCAGGAATCACTGGATCTGCGCTGGCATACCTACGAGCACATGGCCGAGCAGGAACCTGCCGCATTCCAGCCAGTACGCTAAAATCGTGAAATCATGCGTGCATTTGGCTGAGCGGGCTTGCATTCATGGTGCTAAGTCCGTATTATCTGCGCCGTTGTTGCGGGGTGGAGCAGTCTGGCAGCTCGTCGGGCTCATAACCCGAAGGTCGTAGGTTCAAATCCTGCCCCCGCTACCAATTTATTCTCGTTTTTGGTGACAGTGCTATCTGTACGGAGATACCTGGAATTTAGGTTTCAGGTTTGCATTATTACCAGAGTGATTTTGGAAAAGCTCCGTTTACGGGGCTTTTTTGTTGGTGATAAAAAAGTATTTCTGGCATTTTGAATTTGCCATAACGATTGAAAGGTGTGTATGGCTCGTAGTGTGTCTTATTTGTGGGAGTTATTTGAGCCTGTTGTAGAAGGCATGGGCTATGAGTTGATAGAGATTGAATATCATCCCAACCCAAAATATGGCGTTTTACGTCTATATATTGACAAGGATTCGGGCATCGAGGTTGATGATTGTTCGGCGGTGAGCCGACAGATTAGCGCCATACTGGATGTAGAAGATCCGGTTCCAGGTCAGTTTAATCTGGAAATTTCATCACCGGGGATGGACAGGCCTTTGAGGCGTTTGCAGGATTTTCAGCGTTTTGCCGGCGAAGAGGTCAAACTTAAAACGGGAATGCCGTTTGATGGTCAGCGAAATTTTAAAGGCCGTTTGAACGGTGTTGAAGATGATTTAGTTATCATTGAATGTGAAGATAAAGAGGTGCGCCTGCCGGTGACAGCAATCGATAAGGCCAGGTTAGTACCTGATTTTGATAAAAAATAGTGAGGTTTTCATAACATGAACAAGGATATTCTCTACGTCGCTGACGCGGTGTCGAACGAGAAAAATATCGACAAAGAGATCATATTCGGGGCGATTGAAGCAGCCTTGGCTTCGGCTACGCGTAAGAAAAGTGGCAAGGAAATAGAAGTTCGTGTTGATATTGATCGTGAGACCGGTGATTACGATACCTTCAGGCGCTGGCTGGTAATTGCAGACGATGAGCCGATGGAAAATCCACTGGCGGAAACTACGCTGGAAGCAGCACAGATCGAAGACCCTGATATTCAGATTGGTGATTATGTAGAAGACCAGATCGAGTCGGTAGAATTTGGCCGCATTGCAGCACAGACCGCCAAGCAGGTTATTGTGCAGAAAGTGCGCGAAGCAGAACGCTCACGCGTTGTTGAAGCCTATAAAGATCGTGAAGGCGAGCTGGTAATGGGTACGGTAAAACGTGTTGAGCGTGGTAATGTGTATCTTGATCTGGGTGATAATGTTGAGGCATTTATTCCTCGTGAAGACATGATACCTCGTGAAGCTGTGCGTGCGGGTGATCGTTTGCGTGGTTATCTGCGTGAAGTGCGAGCTGAAGTACGTGGCCCGCAGTTGTTCGTTAGTCGTACCGCTCCTGAGTTTCTGGTCGAGCTGTTCAAGATTGAAGTGCCTGAGGTCGATCAGAATTTAATTGAGATCCTGGGTGGTGCGCGTGACCCCGGTTCACGTGCCAAGATTGCAGTTAACTCACTGGATGACAGACTTGATCCGGTAGGTGCCTGTGTGGGGATGCGTGGTTCGCGTGTGCAGTCAGTATCAAATGAACTGGCGGGTGAACGTGTAGATATTATTTTGTGGGATGAAAATCCCGCGCAGTTCGTGATTAATGCCATGTCACCCGCAGAAGTAATCTCTATCGTTGTTGATGAAGATTCGAACAGCATGAATGTTGCAGTGGAAGAAGACAAGCTGGCGATGGCGATTGGTCGCGGTGGTCAGAATATTCGCCTGGCCAGTGAGTTGACCGGATGGGAACTCAATGTCATGACAGAAAAGGAAGCCGAAGACAAAAACGAAGAAGAAAGTTCCAAATACCTTCAGGTGTTTATCGAACAACTGGATGTGGATACGGAACTGGCGGAAATTCTGGTGACAGAAGGTTTTACTACCATCGAAGAAGTAGCCTACGTACCTGAACATGAATTGCTGGCCATTGAAGAGTTTGATGAGGAGATAGTTACAGAGCTGCGTAACCGTGCACGTGATTATTTATTGACTCAGGCTATTATGACCGAGGAAGTGCTTGAGGATCACAGGCCAGCTGAAGATTTGCTCAATATGGATGGCATGGATCAGGAAACTGCTAATCGCTTTGCTGCAATTGGGGTTTGTACTATGGAAGACCTGGCTGAGCAATCCGTTGATGAATTAATGGTTGTTGATGAGATGGACGAAGAACGTGCATCTGCATTAATTATGACCGCTCGTGCTCCCTGGTTTGAAGCAGAGGAGCAGTAGACACTGAGGCAATTATGGCAGAAGTAACAGTCAAACAACTTGCAGATGTCGTTGGAACTCCGGTTGAACGACTTCTTGATCAAATTAAAGAAGCCGGTCTGAGTGCAGACAGTGCGGACGCCCTGATTTCGGATCAGGACAAGCTGCAGTTGCTGGATTATTTGCGCGGACAACATGGCAAGAGTGCGGTTGGTCGTGAAGACAAACCTCGCAAGATCACGCTGAAACGTAAATCAGTTACCGAGCTTAAAGCCAGCAGTGGTGCAAGCCGTGGTAGAACGGTTGCGATTGAAGTTAGAAAAAAACGTACGATCACAAAACCCGGCGAGACTGAAGAAGCAGTAAGCACAGAGGCGGAAGAAACGACCAGGCCAAAAGAACTGGAAGCGCTGGAAAAATTGCGTGCAGATCAGGCCAGACGTGAACAGGAACGCAACGAAGAGCAGGAAAAAATTCGTGCTCGTACTGAGAAGCTTAAACAGGAAACTGAAGAGCAGCAGGCCAAAATTGCAGCGGCAAAACAGAAAGCCGATGCTGAAGCCGAAGAGAAAAAAGAACAGAAAAAAGTAAAGGCTAAAAAAGAGCCTGAAGCTGTTGCTACTCCCGATGTGGTGCAGGCTGAAACAGCTCGACGAGATAAAGGTGGCAAGAAACCGGCCAGGCACGAGAAGACCTTATACGGTCGTTCTGAGTTACACGTTTCCAGCGATAAAAGCGGTAAACGTAAAAAGAAAAAAGGCAAATACCAGCCGCAAAAGGTGGTGGCAGAAACTCGCCATGGTTTTGAAAAACCGGTTGAGCCTGTTGTTCATGAAGTCAATATTCCTGAGACCATTACGGTTGATGAATTAGCCAGGCGTATGTCGATGAAGGCGGCTGAGCTGATCAAGGAACTGATGAAAATGGGTGTGATGGCGACGATTAATCAGGTAATTGATCAGGATACTGCTGCACTGGTGGTTGAAGAGCTTGGTCATAAGGTAGTGACGATTAGTGAAAATGATCGTGAAAATGCATTGCTGGCCAGAGATAATTCACAGTTTGAAGACAGGCCAAGAGCGCCGGTAGTGACTATTATGGGTCACGTTGATCACGGTAAAACATCATTGCTGGATTACATTCGCACCTCGAAAATTGCCACGGGCGAGGCCGGTGGTATTACCCAGCATATTGGTGCATACCATGTAGAAACCGATAAAGGCATGATTACCTTTCTCGATACCCCGGGACATGCCGCTTTCACCAGCATGCGTGAGCGTGGTGCTAATGCAACCGATATTGTAATTCTGGTTGTGGCGGCAGATGACGGTGTGATGCCACAGACCATTGAGGCGGTGCAGCATGCCAAGGCGGCGGGTGTACCTATTATTGTTGCCGTAAATAAAATTGATAAAGAAGATGCTGAGCCTGACCGGGTGAAAACTGAACTGGGTAACTACGAAGTTATTCCCGAGGAATGGGGCGGCGAAAATATATTTGCCAATGTTTCAGCCAAGACTGGACAGGGTGTCGATGAATTGCTTGATGCAGTCCTGTTGCAGGCCGAGTTGATGGAACTCAAAGCCCACTCTGAAGGTTTGGCCTCAGGTGCAGTGCTTGAAGCCAGCCTGGATAAAGGTCGTGGTGTAACAACGACCGTACTGGTGCAACAGGGTACGCTGAAAAAAGGTGATATTCTGCTTGCCGGTGAAGAATTCGGCCGCGTACGTGCGATGTTCGATGAGCACGGTCAGGAAGTTGAAAGTGCAGGTCCTTCTATTCCTGTTGCAGTTATTGGCTTATCAAAAACACCGAGTGCGGGTGATGAAGTGCTGGTGGTTGAAGATGAACGTACTGCCAGAGAAGTCACTGATGCGCGTCGTCAGAAAGCACGTGATTTACGTCTGGCTGGCCAGCAGCAGGCCAAGCTTGACTCATTATTTGACCAGATGAAAGCCGGTGAAGTGCGCAAACTGAATGTTCTGCTGAAAGCGGATGTTCAGGGAACACTGGAAGCGATTAGTGATGCGCTGAATAAACTGGCTGCTGATAATGATGAAGTTGATGTTTCAATCGTTGGCTCTGGTGTTGGTGGTATTAATGAGACTGATATCAGTCTGGCCGCCGCATCGAATGCCATTGTGGTTGGTTTTAATGTTCGTGCTGATGCGACAGCGCGTACCGCCGCCGCAGAGCGTGGCGTTGATCTTAACTACTACAGTGTGATCTATGAACTGATTGATGAGGTTAAACGGGCGCTGGTTGGTATGTTAAAACCGGAGTATCGCGAACAGATTATTGGTCTGGCCAAAGTTCAGGAAGTTTTCCGTTCACAGCAGCTGGGACAGGTGGCAGGTTCTATTGTTACTGAAGGTGTCATCAAGCGTGCACAGCCTATTCGTGTGTTGCGTGATGATGTGGTCATCTTTGAGGGCGAGCTTGAGTCGTTACGTCGTTTTAAAGACGATGTTGATGAAGTTAAGAGTGGCACCGAGTGTGGTATTGCGGTGAAGAATTACAATGATGTAAAACCAGGCGATCAAATCGAAGTATTTGAACGTGTTCAGGTTGAACGTACGCTCTAGATTAGCGGAATGCCAAGAGAATTTTCCCGTAGCCAACGCATGGCGGAACAGATTCGTCGCGACCTTGCTGAAATTGTTCGTGATGAATTAAAAGATCCGCGTATGGGTTTTGTTTCTTTTACCGCAGTAAAGCTGAGTCGCGATCTTGGCAATGCGGTGATTTATTGTTCGGTTATTGAACAGGACAAGCAGGCAGAAACGCTGGAAACGCTGAATCGAGCTACCGGTTTTCTGCGTAGCAAGTTAGCGGCCAGGATGCGTTCGCGTACAGTTCCGGTATTAAAATTTATCAATGATGATAGTGTCACGCGTGGTGCGGCGATGGAAGATTTGATTCGCAAAGCCATTGGTGAAGATGAATCAAAATCGGCTGAAGATACCAGTGATGGTAATAATGATTAGTAAGGTTAAATAATTCATGGCCAGGCGTAAACGTAAAGGCCGTTCGGTAAATGGCGTGTTGTTACTGGATAAACCATCAGGTATCAGCTCGAACAAGGCGCTACAGCAGGTCAAGAATTTATACAAAGCGGCGAAGGCAGGGCACACAGGTAGTCTTGATCCACTGGCGACCGGCATGCTGCCCATCTGCTTTGGTGAGGCGACAAAGATCTCAGCTTTTTTGCTCGACGCAGACAAGCGCTATCATTTTACCTGTCAGCTGGGGGTGACAACCACGACCGGTGATGCGGAAGGCGAGATACTGG
>JAPHSZ010000054.1 GCA_026196545.1 Gammaproteobacteria bacterium | reverse complement strand
GTGGCCGTGGCGCGCGGCACGGCGAATGATACGGCGCAGTACATAGCCGCGACCTTCGTTTGATGGCGTTACCCCGTCAACGATCAGGAAGGCGCAGGAACGAATATGGTCGGCGATTACACGCAGTGACTTGCTGGATAAATCATCGGTACTGGTCGCCTTCGCTGCCGCCCTGATCAGGTGCTGGAACAGGTCGATGTCGTAATTGTTGTGCACGCCCTGAAGGATCGCCGCCAGGCGCTCCAGCCCCATACCGGTATCCACAGACGGCGCTGGCAGGTTATGTAACTCGCCGTCGCTGCTGCGGTTGTACTGCATGAATACCAGGTTCCAGATCTCGATGTAGCGGTCGCCGTCTTCTTCCGGCGTGCCTGGCGGGCCACCCCAGATATCTTCGCCGTGGTCATAGAAAATCTCGGTACAGGGACCACAGGGGCCGGTATCGCCCATCGACCAGAAATTGTCGCTTTCGTAAGGCTTGCCACCTTTTTTATCACCAATACGGCTGAAGCGATCAGGACTGACACCCATATTTTTAAGCCAGATGTCCGCCGCTTCGTCGTCTTCTTCGTAGACTGTCACCCACAGGCGCTCTTCGGGCAGGCCCACAACCTTGGTAAGAAACTCCCAGGCAAAGGCAATCGCATCCTGCTTGAAGTAATCGCCGAAACTGAAATTGCCCAGCATCTCGAAAAAGGTGTGATGACGCGCAGTGTAACCGACGTTTTCCAGGTCGTTGTGTTTGCCGCCTGCGCGCACACAGCGCTGACTGGAAGTGGCGCGGGTATAAGGGCGTTTATCGCGCCCCAGAAAGACATCCTTAAACTGCACCATGCCAGCATTGGTAAACAGCAGAGTCGGGTCATTGCCCGGTACCAGAGAACTGCTGGCGACGACTTCGTGGCCCTTGTTTTTAAAGAAATCGAGGAATTGCTGGCGGAGTTCTGCGCTGGAAGTCATGTGATAATTTACTTTTAAAGTTTGATATAATTTATTGTTTTTATTCTAATTAATAACTTCATTTATCTGATCTATCGAAAACCCGCGATATTGTAGAAAACGCATACGTTTGGCCTTCTCCTGATAATTTTCAAATTCAGTGCCGTGATATTTTTTCTGGTATTCCTGCTCCAGCGTCTGTAGCCAGATTCCCGCATCTGCATACAGATAACGATTCGCAATCTCCTCGTCCACTCCGCGCTCACGAAGCTCTGAAGCGATGCGAACCGGACCAAATCCTTTCAGGCGTCGTCCACGAATATAGGCCTCAGCAAAGCGCTCATCCGACTGCCAGTCACCCTGCTGTAATTCGAGCACAGCCGTAGCGATTTCTTTGTCATCAAACTCGCGCTTTGCCAGTTTCTGGCGTATCTCTTCTGCCGAATGCTCACGCCGGGCGAGCAATCGAACTGCAACCTGCTTCGCACTGGCTGCCATAAACAGAAATAATCCCGTTAATTAGACTTCTTCGACGATCTCTTCGGCAACAGCCTCAGTCGCCTCAGCTGATTTTGGCTTTGGAATCAGAATATCACGCAACTTCTGCTCAATATCATTCGCAATTTCGGGATTTTCCTTGAGGAAATCACGTACTTTTTCCTTACCCTGGCCAATGCGATCACCGTTGTAACTGTACCAGGCGCCGGCTTTATCGATGATATTGTTATCTACGCCCATGGTGATCAGCTCACCTTCGTGCGATATGCCTTCACCATAAAGAATCTCGAAATGAGCCAGCTTGAATGGCGGTGCCACCTTGTTCTTGACCACTTTGACCTTGGTCTCGTTACCCACCACTTCATCACCCTTCTTGATCGCACCGATACGGCGGATATCCAGGCGCACGGATGAGTAGAATTTCAGCGCGTTACCACCGGTCGTGGTCTCCGGGCTACCGAACATCACACCAATCTTCATACGAATCTGGTTAATAAAGATCACCAGTGTGTTAGAACGCTTAATGTTCGCGGTGAGCTTACGCAGCGCCTGTGACATTAGACGTGCCTGCAAACCCATGTGTGAATCACCCATATCACCTTCGATCTCAGCCTTGGGCGTCAACGCCGCCACCGAGTCAACCACGACAATATCGACCGCACCGGAACGCACCAGCATGTCGGTAATTTCCAGCGCCTGCTCACCGGTATCCGGCTGCGAGACCAGCAGCTCATCAATATCCACGCCCAGCTTGCCCGCATAAACAGGGTCCAGTGCGTGCTCAGCATCGACAAATGCGGCAGTACCACCCGCTTTCTGCATTTCAGCAATCGCGTGCAGGGTTAATGTTGTTTTACCGGATGACTCAGGGCCATAAATCTCGACCACACGACCTTTAGGCAGGCCACCTATACCAAGCGCGATATCCAGCGCCAATGAGCCGGTAGAGACTGCCTCGACACCCGGCATAGCGCCCTCATCACCCAAACGCATGACAGATCCTTTGCCGAATTGACGTTCAATTTGAGATAAAGCCGCAGCAAGGGCTTTCTTACGATTTTCGTCCATTATTAACTCCTGAGTATTCTTGTATGGTTCAACGTGTTCATAACGATGGAATTATCACACAGATATTGAAAATGACCTAGCACAAGGTTCTAAATTTTGATGTAAGAATTATCTGACAAGATATCCAGAAAAATTGATCTATATCAATAAAAACCCATACCCACACACAAACAAAGTGTATAGACTAATCTTAGAATAGAAATCAGTCTCATCTGAGCTGCCAACACAAAATGATACATAATAAAAAAGAAGCTGGGCACATCGTCACTGCCAGTGCGATCATCAGTAAAATTATCATCATCATTGTTACTGTAGAACTGGCCATCATGGCCTTGATGGCTAATTACCTTCACCATCTTGCGCCTGTAAACGAGGCCTTACTCGATTCGTTACTTCTGGCGATATTATCAACGCCTTTCATTTATTTCTGGATTATCAAACCCTATGTTGTCGGGCGTGATCACGCCGAAAAAGAACTCAGCCGCATGGCCTACCACGACCACCTAACCTCGTTGCCCAATCGACGACTGCTGTCTGAATACCTGAGCAAATATCTTTCAATCTGCAAACGCCACAAAATATTTGGCGCACTGTTATTAATCGACTTGAATGACTTCAAGGCGATCAATGATACTTATGGTCATGATACGGGTGATTTTGTACTACAGGAAACAGCCCGACGTTTATCCTCTGTCATTCGTTCTGAAGACATCGTCAGCCGTATGGGTGGCGATGAATTTATCGTTGTACTACATTCTCTGGGTGACAGCGAGGAACTGGCAACAGCTAATGCAAAAACAGTCTCCGAAAAACTCCAGGACGCCATGCAGGACATCATCGAATTTAACCACCAACAACTGCAGATAAAAGCAAGTATCGGTGTACGCATATTGGACGCCGAGCATTCTGGCGTAGATGCCATCCTAAAAGAGGCCGATGCGGCAATGTATCACGCCAAAAAGAATCGAATCACCAATGATGCCTACATATTTTGCGAAGCGGCGGCCTAGCTGGCAAAAGAACAAGAAATAGAAGCCCTGTTAAGATAGCGGCCATTGCTTCAGCACACGATACTGCACCCCTTCGGGGTAGGTTTTTGATTCCACCAGCGCAAAGCTTTTTACCCGCCAGTTAATTTCAGGCAGCACCTCTGGTTGCTGTAAGGTCTTCACCTTCCTGAACAAGGTGATATGCGGTCGGTAAGGGATACGCCGATAATCTTCCATACAGTGCTGAACACAGGCCGCGGTTTGTTGTTCGAGCTCATTCAATTCCGGGGGGGTATCCTTCAGGCTCGACCAGAATACCCGCGGTTTGGGAAAACAGCCTGTCGTAGCCACTATCATATTAAATGGTTTGCATTGCACCGAATCCAGGCAGAGCTGTAGTGCCTGCACGACTTCAACCGAAACTGAACCAATAAAGTGCAGTGTCATATGCAAATTATCCGGGATCACGGTTCTGGCAGAATGCAAAACTGTATTCAACTCAGGATCATGCTTCAACCTTTTCTGGAGCTCGAATAACTGCTGGCGCGTCGCCTGATCCGGCCACAGCGCCAGAAAAATTCGTTTATGCTCAACTACCTGCGTATCAGAATCCATTTACATGCAGATCATCACATCCATGATCGCCAGCAATGCCGCTTCAACCGTCTGCAGGCGCACCGCTTCCCGGTCACCTTCGAAATGATATTCATGGGCAAAAGACGTTTTATCGCGCTTGCCCCAGCACAGCCAGACCGTGCCCACCGGCTTATCCTCAGTGCCGCCATCTGGTCCGGCAATGCCGCTGATACTGATCACCACATCGGCTAGAGTGCGTTCAAACAGGCCATCGGTCATTTCCAGCACGGTATCGCCGCTCACTGCACCAAATTCTTCGATGGTTTTGGCCGATACGCCCAGCAAATCACGCTTTGATTCATTGCTGTAACAAACAATTGCACCTTCAAACCAGGCCGAACTGCCCGGCAGGTCAGTGATGGTTTTTGCAACCCAGCCACCACTACAGGACTCTGCAGTCGCCAGTTTCACACCATTTTCTTTCAGGCACTGGCCCAGTTGCTGCGCCAGCGCCCGGTTTGATTCTTCTGTGGCAGCCATTATTTTTCCCAATCTCTAAAAAAGCGCTAACTTTAAAACAGATGGCTATGTCATACTAGTAAAGTCAAACTTATTTATAATAATAGAGCTCCAGGAGCATTACAAAGTGGCGTCAATCATACAAACCATCGAGGGCGTAGTCACCAACAAATTTGTCATTGAGTCTGTCCTCAATTTTGGGAGATCTGCTGACAATCAGGTTCAAATTGACGACCTGGAAGTAAGCACAAAACATGCACAAATCACCTGTGATGTAGATAACGAAGGCACCGCCATTTATTTTCTGGAAGACCTGGGTAGTACCAATGGGTCTTTTATTAATGAAGAAAAAATAAAAAAACAGCAATTACACCACAAGGATAATATACGCATTGGCTGGAATATTTTTACCTTCATTGATGAAGATGAAATCAATCATGAAAAAACCCGTGAAATTAAAAAAAGCTGGATACCGGGTGTTTTCTATTCAAAGGACAAATAGTAACTGGAACCTGTTGTACTTGAAATTAATCGACTTAAAATCGGAAAAAGGATGATTTAAACATGGAAGATAAAGCGCTACACATTTTAAACAATACCTTTGGCTATTCTGCATTCCGCCAGAACCAAAAGGACATTATTGAACAGCTGATCAACGGCAATGATGCAGTGGTACTGATGCCCACAGGTGGTGGCAAGTCCCTTTGTTACCAGATTCCGGCAATGGCACGCGAGGGTGTTGGTATTATCATTTCACCATTGATTGCACTGATGCAGGATCAGGTTACAGCATTAGAGCAGCTTGGTGTTAAAGCTGCGTTTTTAAATTCTACCCTTGATGCCGCCAGCGCTGGTGAAATCGAACATCGACTACTGCACGGCGACCTTGACCTGCTCTATGTCGCCCCCGAGCGACTGATGACAGATCGCTTTCTCAATCTTTTAGAAAATACGCCGATTGCCCTTTTTGCGATTGATGAGGCCCACTGCGTATCACAATGGGGACATGATTTTCGGCCTGAGTATATCCAGCTCTCAATACTGCACGAACGCTTTCCGAATATCCCGCGCATTGCCTTAACCGCCACTGCCGATGAAGCCACGCGCAGGGAAATTATCCAACGCCTCGCACTGGAAAATGCCGAGCTGTTTGTTTCCGGATTTGACCGCCCGAATATCTGTTACCGCATCGCACAAAATCAGGGTAACGCCAAAGATCAGTTGCTGCGCTTTATTCTCAACGAACACGAAAACGATGCAGGCATTGTTTATTGCCTGTCACGGAAAAAAGTCGAACAAACCGCTGACTGGTTGTGTAAAAAAGGTTTAAAGGCGCTACCCTATCATGCCGGTTTGTCGGCGCAGATTCGCCAGCAACATCAGCATCGTTTTTTAACCGAAGATAGCGTCATCATCGTTGCTACCATCGCCTTCGGCATGGGTATCGACAAACCCGATGTACGTTTTGTCGCCCACTTAAACCTGCCCAAAAGCATCGAAGCCTATTATCAGGAAACCGGTCGTGCCGGACGCGACGGCCTGCCTTCCAATGCCTGGATGATGTACGGCCTGCAGGATGTCATCATGTTAAAACAGATGATGCAAACCTCCGAGGCTGATGATGCACACAAAAGAGTCGAGCACCACAAACTGGAATCGATGCTCGGTTTTACTGAAATTACTACCTGCCGACGCCAGGCACTATTAAAATATTTCGACGACCATTTAGAGCAGCCCTGCGGTAATTGTGACACCTGCTTAATCCCGGTAGAAACCTGGGATGCCACCGTGGTCGCGCAAAAAGCCCTATCCTGCGTTTACAAAACGAAGCAACGTTTTGGTGTGAATTATCTGATTGATGTACTGCTCGGCAAGGACATGGCACGCATCAAGCAATTTGGCCACGACCAGATCAGCGTCTACGGCATCGGCAAAGAACTCGATGCCAATCAATGGCGCAGTATTTACCGGCAGCTTATCGCCAGAAATTTATTATCGGTCGACATCGAAGGTCACGGTAATTTACGTTTAACCGAACAATGCCGCCCCGTATTGCGTGGTGACGTTAGCCTGCAATTACGCAAGGAAAACAAACAGAGCAAATCAGCAAATCGTGGACGTAAATCTTTCAACAGTGTCAAAGATGCTGATAAAGCATTATGGGAAGCATTACGGACCTGTAGAAAAACCCTGGCTGACCAAGCAGACGTACCACCCTACGTCATTTTCCACGATGCTACGCTGATGGAAATGCTCGAAAGACAACCACAGACTCACGACCAGTTTTCAAAAATGACCGGTGTTGGTGAAAAAAAACTTGAAGCCTATGCAAATCAGTTTCTGGAGGTCATTAAACAGCATATCAAATCCTCGACAAACCCAACATCCAGCAGCGAGACGATAGAAGAAACCCTGTTACTGTTGCGTTCCGGCATGAATGCTAATGAAATCGCTACACATCGCAATTTAAAAATCACCACCATTTTCAACCATCTGGCCCAATGCATAGAAATGGGTGAGTTGGAATTACAGCAGGCGGTTGATCTGAGTGAACAGGAAATAAAAACCATACAAAATGCCTTTTTAAGTTTTTCTGACGAAGACAGGAAACTAAAACCTGTTTACGAGGCCTTTGAAGGTGCATTTGATTATGGCTTGCTGCAATGCGTCCGTGCTTCGGTTGATATTCCTATGTAACACCCTTCTCCTGCTAATTCAGGGTAAAATAACAGCATTAGAAGACACAAAAGAAACAAAGAGACACCCAAAAATGAGTAATCCATTTCAAGACCAGTTCCTCAAAGCCGGCCTGGTCAGTAAACAACAGGTACAAAAAGCCCAACAGGACAAGAACAAAAAGAAAAAACAGCAACGCAATAACAGGAAAATAAAGGTTGTTGATGAGAACAAAATCAAAGCTCAGCAAGCCGCTGAAGAAAAGGCCAAACGCGACCGTGAGCTAAATAAAAGAAAGCAGGAACAGGCAAAACAAAAAGCCATTTCTGCCGAAATTGACCAGCTCATTAAAACCAACCGTATAGAACGTGATGAAAGCTGCGAAATTGCCTACAACTTCGAACACCAGAAAAAAGTTAAACGTATTTACCTCAACGAAGAAATGCAGAAACAGGTCATACAGGGCAAGTTAGGCATCGCCCGTATTACAGGACAATACGAGCTCATACCTAAAGCCATTGCTGAAAAGATTCAGCAACGAAACGAAAAACGTGTGATTTTGTTTAAAGAAGAAAAGCAGGAAGTGGATGCAAATGACCCATACGCCGAACATCAGATACCCGATGATTTAATGTGGTGAATGTGAAGCTAATGCTCACCCTGATAAGCCAGTGCCAGGTCACCATTCAGTTCAACATCATAATTATCATTATCAGGGAGGTTTTTAGAAACATTCTTTACAGGCTCTTTAATTATCTGGCTTTCTTCCTGAATTTCAAAGAACCTGGCCGTTTCAGTTAGTAATTCTGACTGCTTATACATCGCTATTGATGCTTCCGTAACCTCCTCAACCAGAGACGCATTTTTTTGTGTCATTGCATCCATTTCCATAATGGCCTTATTTACCTGACTAATACCATCAGCCTGCTCATGACTGGCGCTGGCAATTTCTACAACAATATCAGAAACTTTTTTCACACCAGCAACAATTTCAGACAATGTTGAACCAGACTCATCAGCCAGCTTTGAACCCGCCTTAACTTTTTCAACAGAATCTGTAATCAGCGTTTTAATTTCCTTTGCGGCTTCTGAAGAACGTTGCGCCAAAGACCTTACTTCAGAGGCTACCACTGCAAACCCTCGCCCCTGTTCGCCTGCTCTTGCTGCTTCTACTGCAGCATTGAGCGCTAGTAGATTTGTCTGAAAAGCAATTTCGTCAATAACGCCAATAATATTAGAAATCTTTTCACTGGAACCATTAATCTCGTTCATGGCCGCAGCCACACGCTCCACTACTACCACGCCATCCTCTGCTTTTTTCTGTGCCTCACCAGACATCTGCTTGGCTTGAGCAGCATTTTCAGCATTTTGCTGAACCGTTGAGGTCATTTCCTCCATGCTACTGGCTGTTTCTTCGAGAGAAGAGGCCTGACTTTCTGTTCTACTGGATAATTCGGTATTGCCACGTGTAATATTTTCAGCCGATGCCTGAATCGACATTGAACTATTACTGATGCTATCGACAATATGATAAAGATTATCATTCATTTCCTTCATGGCCTGGCGTAACATTGAAAACTCATCGCGGCCCTTAACATCAATATTTGAAGTCAAATCACCTTTTGCTATACGGTTGCTAAGTTTTACAGCCTTTGACAAATTTCTAGTCGTATTGTTGAAAATCATTACAACCACTGAGACTGTTAGGATCATCCCTATAATTGATAATGCTGACATAGAAAACAAATGAGCCCTGGCAGTATCTTTTAGCTCTTTGGCTTCTGCATTCAGATGGTTAGATAACCAGTCTTCTACTTCTTTTAACAAATTAATCTTGCCCGTTTGCATATCAAACCAGTACGTTGCATCGACCCCTTCAATAGAACCAGTCGCACTACTAAATGCAATTTCTCTCATTCTATTAGTCTCAACGATAAAGTCACCTTTCATTTTTGCATTATAATAATCACGCTCTTCCTGATCAGCTAACAGAAGAAACAAATCCATATAGGCCTGCTGCTTGGCAACCAGTGAACTAAATTTATTAAACATGCCTGGCCCAAATTTTTTTGCAGCAAAGGTATTACTAAGCACAGCTCTTTCTATGCCCGCACGTTCTTTTGACTGTAAAAAACTGACGTAGGCAGATGACAATCTAGCTATTTCTGCCTCTGTGCTAGTTGCTGCTGCTTCTGCAGCCAGGGACAATAGATCAGCATTTATATCTGTGAAATACTTTATTGCCAGCGCTGATTCTATCTCCAGATTATCGATTGCCTTTCGCCTGGCATTAATAACATTTAACTCATCAATAGCCCTGGATGCTGCTCTGCTCATCAAATTTTCATTACGATGTGTGGACAGGTATTGTTTAAATTCGCTTAATTTATTGTTTGTTAGTTTTCTCTGTACATCCAGCTTGTCAGAAAATGCTTTACCTTTTGAACCAAGATACCCAGCAGACGCACCTCGCTCTTTCTGTAACTCATGTACCAGCGCACTGGCTTTTACGGAAAAGGCTGATTTAATATGTAAACGCTCCAGATCCGTTAGCATTCCAGCGCTATCAGCTAAATCGGTTATCGTAAAATAAAACAGGCCGATCATAGGAAACAGAAGCATTAGTATTAACTTATGAACAACTTTCAAATTTGACATGAAAAGCATAGTTTTCAAAATCCTGCACCAGAAGTAAGTGAATTGGATTAAATAGTATTTTATTAATCATGTCAATATTTGACGTTATAAATCCATGCTAACTACTGTGTGGTCGCCGTTTTATTGCGCAGAAAACTTAATTAAATAATCAATTATTTCTGCAAAGATACTAACAATAAATTAGAAATGTTTAAAAAATACAGACTAAATAGATTTAGTCTAAATTAATGTATTCACAGGCTGATAATCAGCAGTATGACATCACCATGAATTCTGATATTAAAAAAGAAAAGTTACTAATTTTAATAAATGTATTGTATAACCGATTTGCATACAACATGATAGACACAAGTTACGCACCAATATTCTATCTTCAAAAGATAAATTGAAATATGCATTTTATTAAACTGCGCTTTGCTAATTTTGCAAAATTATCCCAGAAGTTCATCTAACGTTAAGCTATAACTGGAGGCAAACATTTCTAAAAAGTATTTAACTTCCGGCTGTTCAATGGTATTGAGCCTGTTTTTAATATCTTCAATGGCTTTAGAAAACTCGGCATTACCGGCATCGACTTCCAGCTGGCATTTCAGGTAAGCCGCAATCGTATCCGCTGCCTTGATGATGGCTTTGTGCTCTGGCGGAACAAACTCCTCAACCAGCACAGGTTTGTAATCGCCCTGAAGCTCGGTGGGCAGTAAATTCAGCAGTTCATGTTCGGCCTGTCTTTCAATCGATTTATAAGCCTGGGTGATGTCTTTGGAGTGGTACTTGATCGGTGACGGCATATCGCCGGTGATCACCTCACTGCAATCATGATAGAGCGCGGCCACAACAATCGCATTGACATCGAGGTCACCGTCAAAATAACGATTTTTAATCAGCGCCAGAGCATGGGCAATGGTGGCAACTTCCCAGCTGTGCTCCATGACATTTTCCGGGATGGTGTTGCGCTTCAAACCCCAGCGTTGAAGCCAGCGAATTTTACTTATATAGGCATAGAAATGACTTTTCATGTTTTTTATTTTGTATCGACAGATGGTTTGATTATAAAGCATATGGAAACAAATGATTCAGTGCAGAGACGTAGTGACGCAAAGAAAACATTTAAACCATCGTTAATTCCAAGTTAAGATCAACACACTGAAATTAATCTCTAACCATTACCCCTATGAACAATCTCTACCAGCTGGCCAAAGACTGTTTTTTGATGGCCGCACCTGACGATAAGATCGCCCTCACCTACAGCACGGCGGCGGCGTGGCAGGCCGGCCAGCTGGAGTGGCGTGAGGGTGATACTCCACTGCTGCTTAACGAACCGGGGCGGCTGGAGCAACCCGAGATCGTGATGCCACGAGATCTGCCCAAACGCAATGTGGGTGGTGAGCAAGGAAGAGCGGCGATGATCCATGCCATGGCCCATATCGAGCTGACAGCGATCAATCTGGCCTGGGATTCTATTTACCGTTATCGCGATATGCCCAGGGCCTATTACGATGACTGGGTGCAATGCGCCAAAGAGGAAGCAGGCCATTTTGAAATGTTACGCCAGCGCCTGCGGGAGATGGGCTACGACTACGGCAGTTTTCCAGCCCACAACGAACTGTGGAAAATGGCCGTCACCACCGCCGATGATCTAATGGATCGTATGGCAATTGTTCATCGCGTATTCGAGGCGCGTGCGCTTGATGTGGTGCCCAATACCCTGGAAAGGTTTGACCAGCTCGGCGATCATGAAATGGTCAAAACCCTTACCGTTATCTGTAACGATGAAATTGGTCATGTTAGCGCAGGAACACGCTGGTTTCACTATCGCTGCGAGCAGGAGCAGCTGGATCCCGACGCCACCTTTTTTATACTTTTAAAACGCTACCTTAAAAGACCTTTAAAAGGCCCGTTTAATCATGATGTGCGTCTACAGACCGGGTTTAGCAAAAACGAACTGGATTATCTGGAACAGCAATGGCATTGATTTTTTTACCGCTTAACCGCAACAGTTTCAATCAGGCTAACGCGCTCTTCATCAAGATTGCGATGCAGATTATAGGCCTTGGTCAAAATATCATTACCAACCAGTAGATGCACACCCAGTTCTGGAAGATCCGGCTCACCTTTAGGTTCTGTCACCTGTGCAAAAGCCTTCTGCGCGAGACCCGTCTTGTCGTTCCAGACTTCAATATCAAAACCGGCGGATGTTATAACATCACGGAATAATTCCGGTGGCAGCAAAAAACTCATGGAACTATCCTGCGCCCACGGCACGGGAAAATAAACCGGCGTGTTTTTATGACCACACACCTCATATAAAACAGCACGCCCACCGGGTTTGAGCACCCGATACACTTCCTTTAACCAGCCCAGCTTATCCTCAACATTCATGTTCATCTGGATCGACCAGACACCGTCAAATGAATTATCTTCAAATGGCACAGCAAGCGCACTACAAGCATGGAACTTCACCCGCTCCTGCATATTGAGTAATTGCGTCAATCTTTCTGCGACATCAATGTATTCATCACTCAGATCAATACCAGTGACACAACAACCTGTCTCATGTGACAAGCGCCGTGTCGAACCACCAACACCACAACCAACATCAAGGATATGCATGTCAGAAGTAAAATTAGAAAGTTTAATCAGGTCCCTGGTTGCAATATCACCGCGGATATGAAATTCATCTACGGGTTGGAGATCATCAAGTGTAACCTTAGACAAATCTTTGCCGATTTCATTAAGTCCTTCGATGATCTTGTTGTACAGATCATTTGGAGAGTAGTAACTGTGGATGTGTTTCATGGTTTTATTTTTGAGTAGCTAGCCTTTGAGAATAATTCAGGTTGGGTGCTTTGCTTAATATTTAAAAACACGATCGCGTAGGGTGTGTGTTTTTATTGCACCTTACCGCGTTGTAATCAATGTTTCATCAGCATCAAAACCTGTCAGAATTAAAATCGTCGCGGTTTCCGGGGGACGGTTGTGTGCACCCAGCGCGATCATAGCCGATGAAGGATACAACGGCAACGCGAGCAGCATCATCAGATAAAAGTAAGCGCGGGCAAAAAGTCCCCTGCGATATTTACGCAGCAGGTGCCCCATGCTCAAGGCCACAGCCTGAATCATGAAAAAACCCATGGTCGCCAGCGTCAGAATAAAATCCGCCGAGAAACTATCGACCAGAAAATGCTGTATGCCCAGGGTCATGAACACAACCGTAATAATCTCAATGACACCGACAAAACCAAAGCCCAGCTCAAACGCCATCATCAGGTCATCCAGATACGGGTATTCACGCCACAACTCAAGCTGCGTCCCCAGCCACATCATCCCCAGAGCAGCCAGCACAAACAAAGCCCCACGCACAAAATGAAACAGCCTTTTATTCAACGGATCAGCCAGCTTAATTTCAGAACCGTGCGGCAATAACCAGTGACAATAAAGCGCGTAACGAACAGGCTCATTCCCCGAAAAGGAAGCATGTGCGTCCAGCACCCGCAAATAAACCAACAGGGTCGCCATGCCGATAGCCACCGCAATAAAACCCGGCCATTGCCACAACAAGGGATAGACAATGATTGCCGGTCACTTTAGTAAAAAGGATGAATTGTGCTGTTGGCAAAAAAAGTATCTCGCCCGTGGGTGCGACTACCTACCCCACCAGAATTGTTCATTACTACGATGATTCAGTAATTGCGCAAAAGCCCAAACGTGGATTCCCGCCTGCGCGGGAATGACGTAGAATCCCCCTATTAAATTCCACCCTGCCCCAATAAAAACATGGCCGAAGAAACGACCAAAACTGCTGAACAACCGGTAAAACATACACCCATGATGCAGCAATATCTGCGCATCAAGGCCGACCACCCGAATACGATCATGTTTTACCGGATGGGCGATTTTTACGAGATGTTTTTCGACGATGCCCGCAAAGCGGCGAAGTTACTGGATATTACCCTGACCGCTCGTGGTCATTCTGCTGGTCAGCCGATTCCTATGTGCGGTATTCCCTATCACGCGGCGGATAATTATCTGGCACGTTTGATTAATCAGGGTGAATCGGTTGCGATTTGCGAGCAGACCAGCGAGCCGGGTGCCAGCAAGGGGCCAGTTGAGCGCGAGGTGATGCGCATCGTCACGCCGGGCACGGTGACGGACGAATCACTGCTGAATGAGCGCAAGGATAACCTGCTGGTATCGGTGCATCATTTTGATAATCGCTATGGTGTGGCGGCACTGGATGTCACAGCCGGGCGTTTTCATGTGCTGGAGCTGGATTCGCTGGAGCATCTTTTCGCTGAACTGGAGCGGCTGAACCCGGCGGAACTGCTGTTTTCTGAAGAGGCGACTTATCTCAATAATCTGGATCAACAGCTCAACCGGAAAATCGCCGTTCATCAGCAACCGCCCTGGTGGTTTGATGTCGATTCGGCGCATCGTGTGCTCAACGAACAGTTTGGCACCCGTGATTTGAGTGGTTACGGCTGCGACGAGCTGAATGCAGCGATTATGGCGGCGGGCTGTTTGATGCAATACGTGCGCGATACCCAGCGTTCGGCGCTGCCACACATTACTGGCCTGCACGTCGAGAGCACCGACAATTCGGTGATTCTGGATGCCGCCAGTCGGCGCAATCTTGAAATTGAAATGAATTTATCGGGTGGCAGCGATAACACCTTATCCTCGGTGATTGATCGCACCACCACTGCCATGGGCAGCCGCTGTTTGCGTCGCTGGCTGCACAATCCCCTGCGCGATACCGAAATACTGCAACAACGCCATCGGGCGATTGGCGAGCTGATTCAGTCAGGACTGCACGCCGACTTACAACAACAGTTACACACCATCGGTGATGTTGAGCGCATTACGAGCCGCATCGCGCTGGGTTCGGCGCGACCTCGTGATCTGGATACTTTACGACTTTCACTGCAAAGCCTGCCCGATTTGCAGAAGCTGCTCGGCCAGTGCCATGCCCCCTTACTCAAGCAGCTTTCTGATGAAGTCAGCGAACATCCTGACACCGCTGCCCTGCTGTCTGCCGCCATCATTGAGAACCCGCCGGTTTTAATCCGCGATGGTGGCGTCATCGCCGAAGGTTTTAATATCGAGCTCGATGAGCTGCGTTCACTCAGCAAAAATGCCGATGATTTTCTGGCACAGCTTGAAGTCCGTGAACGTGAAAACACCGGCATCAAGACCCTCAAGGTCGGCTATAACCGTGTGCATGGTTTCTTCATCGAGATCAGCCGCCTGCTTTCTGATGAAGTCCCCGAGGAATATGTGCGCCGGCAAACGCTCAAGACTACCGAGCGCTTCATCACCGCTGAATTAAAAGAATACGAAGACAAGGTGTTGAGCGCACGCGAGCGTTCGCTATCGCTGGAAAAATCCATCTACGAAGACGTGCTCAAGGCTCTGCTGGCGCAACTCGAGCCTTTGCAATTATGTGCGCGCGGACTGGCGCAGGTCGATACTCTGGCCTGCCTGGCAGAACGCGCTGAAACACTGGATTACTGTTGCCCCGAACTGGTCGAGTCACCTGGCATTAAGATTGAAGCTGGCCGTCATGCCGTGGTCGAACGCGTGCTGGATTCGAGTTTTATCGCCAACGACACAAGGCTCAGCGACAGCAAGCGCATGAACATCATCACTGGCCCGAACATGGGTGGTAAATCGACTTACATGCGCCAGACCGCGCTGATTGTTTTGCTGGCCTGCATCGGCAGTTATGTGCCCGCAAAGAAAGCCACCATCGGCCCGATTGATCGCATCTTTACCCGCATCGGCGCATCGGATGATCTGGCCAGTGGCCGTTCGACCTTCATGGTGGAAATGACCGAAGCGGCCAACATCCTGAACAACGCCACCGAGAACAGCCTGGTGCTGATGGATGAAATCGGCCGCGGCACCAGTACCTTTGATGGCCTGTCACTGGCCTGGGCCTGTGCGCACCATCTGGCCAGCAAGAATAAATCTTACAGCCTGTTCGCCACGCATTATTTCGAGCTGACTGCGCTGCCCGATGAACTCTCCGGTATCGCCAATGTGCATATAGATGCCGTTGAGCACGGTGAAAAGATCGTCTTTTTACACAGCGTTAAACCCGGCCCGGCCAACCAGAGTTATGGCCTGCAGGTAGCACAACTGGCAGGTGTGCCTGGCAACGTCATCAAACAGGCACGAAAAAAACTGGTCGAGCTGGAGCAGAACAGTGTGGCTACCCATGCCGATACTGGACAGTTCGAAATGTTCAGCGATCGCCCTCACCCTGTCATCGAACGCCTGCAGGAAATGGACATGGATGAACTCAGTCCACGAGAAGCACTGGATTTGCTCTATCAACTGAAAAAAGATTCTTTGAAATAACTTTTAAATTTACATTGCGCAATTGTTTTTGCGTGATATTGTAAGCGTATTGTTGCCCATAAAAGAAAAATAATATGTCGTTCAAAACCATTGGAGTCATCGTTAAGCCTCACACCGAGCTGGTCAAAGACAAGCTCGTGCATCTGCTCGATTTTTTAAACCAGAAAGATTGTGAAGTTTTTCTGGATGAAAGTGTCGATGGCCTGCTGGATGGACAGAACAATATTATTTCACGCGATGAACTGGGTAATCGTTGCGACATCGTTATCACACTGGGTGGTGATGGCACCATGTTAAACGCAGCACGTTCACTGGTGGACAACGACGTACCTTTGATCGGTATCAATATTGGTCGCCTCGGTTTTCTTGCTGACGTTTCACCCGATGAAATCGACACCGTACTTGATGATATTTTATCCGGCAAACACATCAGAGAAGAACGCTTCCTGCTCGAAGCTAAAGTCACGCGAAACGATGAGGTTATCTTTTCTGGTGATGCACTCAATGACGTTGTTGTTCACGTGCGAGATGTTGCTCGCATGATCGAATTTGAAACACGTATCGATGGTAAATTTGTCAATCATCAACGCGCTGATGGTTTAATCATTTCCACACCCACTGGCTCTACCGCTTATGCGCTCTCCAGTGGCGGCCCCATTTTGCAATCAAATTTAGATGCGATTACGCTGGTGCCCATTTGCCCGCACACTTTGAGTAGTCGACCACTGGTTGTCAATGCCAGTTCAGAAGTGGATATTTTGATCAGCGAAACCAAGCAGGCTATCGCACAGGTTACCTGTGATGGACAGACTTCGTTCGATGTTGAAAATGGTGACCATGTCAACATTAAACGTAAACAGCACACAATAACGCTGCTGCACCCACAGGATCATAATAATTTTGATATTCTGCGTGCCAAGCTGCACTGGAACGAGTAAACAAAATATTTTTTATCATGCTTTTACATCTAACCATCCGCAACTTTGCCATCATCGATGCACTCGAACTTGAGTTCGAGTCTGGCCTGACTGCACTTACCGGTGAAACCGGCGCAGGAAAATCTATTCTATTAGGCGCACTCGGTCTGGTGCTGGGAGATCGCGCTGACAATGACAGCATCAAACAGGATGCCGACCACGCCGAGATTGTTGCAGAATTTGATACCCAAAATAATGAAACGGTTAGTTCATGGTTAGTCGAACAGGCATTGAACGTCGATGATGAATGCATTTTACGCCGCCGTGTTTCAAAAGACGGCCGCTCGCGCGCCTATATTAACGGCACGCCGGTTAACCTGAATATCATTCGTGAGCTGGGTGAAATGCTGATCGACATTCACGGTCAGCACGAACACCAGTCCTTAATGAAACCCGTGGTGCAACGACAGCTGCTCGATGACTATGCCAACCACGCCAATCTTATTGAAGCGGTGAGCAATGCTTTTGTGCAGCTAAAACTGGTCGAAGAACAACTGCAGCATCTTGAACAGGCCAGCAGCGATAGAAACAACCGCCTTGATTTATTGCGCTTCCAGACCCAGGAACTGGACGCACTGGCATTAGAAGAAAACGAATACCAGACACTCAACGAAAAACACGCCCGCCTCGCGCACGCAGAAAAACTGACCAGCACGGTTCAACAATCACTCGAAGAACTTTATAGCGGCGAAGACTCAAACCTATACTCGGATTTATCGCGCACAATTGCTTCACTACAGGATATTGCCGAAGTCGATGAAAAATTAAATCCTGTGATCGATTTATTACAGGAAGCACTGGTACAGATTGATGAAGGCGTTTCACAATTACGTACCTACGGCGATTCTCTTGAGCTCAATCCCACAGAACTCGAAAACGTTGAACAGCGTTTACAGGTCATTCTCGACCTGGCACGCAAGCACCGCATTGAACCAGAAACACTGACTAAATTACATCAACAGCTTTCAGAAGAGCTCAATGAGCTTGATCATGCTGATGAACGACTGGAAGAACTCCGTGCCGAATACAAAACACTGCAACAAACCTATTCTAACACTGCTAAAGCTCTAAGCAGCAGTCGAAACAAGGCTGCAAAAAAATTAAACAGGGCCATCAGCTCGGCCATGCAAACACTGGGCATGAGCGGCGGCCAGTTTGTTATCGAGATTACACAAAACGATGATGACAAACGCAGCGCCCATGGTCTGGACAAAATTGACTTCATGGTGACTGCTAATGCAGGTCAGGCCTGCAAGGCATTGTCACGTGTTGCCTCCGGTGGTGAACTGGCTCGTATCAGCCTCGCTATTCAAATGATTATTGCTTCGCAGGCGCGTATCCCAACCTTAATCTTTGACGAGGTAGATAGTGGTGTTGGTGGTGGTATTGCTGAAATTGTCGGCCAGCATTTAAGAACTTTAGGCGGGAATAATCAGGTGGTTTGTATTACCCACCTACCACAGGTGGCATCACAGGCACATCATCACATGCGCGTGCACAAGCAGTCCGGTAAACAGCAAACGAGCACCTGCGTTGACACCCTTGAGCGTCAGCAGCGTATAGAAGAAATTGCGCGCATGCTCAGCGGTGTTGATATTACACAACAATCGCTCGCACACGCAGAAGAAATGATCACCCGTGCTGAAGAACACTAGCCTTAAACAAGGCGGACATTTCTTCAGCACCAAAAAAAAGAAACCTCCAAAGAGATTCCTTGATTAAACTGGTGTTACATCCTCAGCCTGGAATCCTTTATCACCTTTGGTGACACTGAACTCAACCTGCTGTCCATCATCGAGAGATTTGTAACCGTCTCCGCGAATCTGGTTAAAATGTACAAATACATCTTCGCCATCTTGTCGTTCAATAAAACCAAATCCTTTTGAATTGTTAAACCATTTAACCGTACCGGTTTCACGTTCCGCCATTGCAACACCATTTTTCTTAATTTACTGGAACCGCCATTCTATATCAGCATTTATCATGAATACAATGATATATCGAAATCGTTTTTTAAATAAGAATATTAGTATTTAGTAAATCTTATCCCTGTTTTTCGGGCAAAAAAAAGCGCACTCATTACCGAGTACGCCAATTTAAACTTTTATTAGAAACAGTTTAAATTTTTTGTGTTTGTGCCGTTACCATCTCGATTCTGGAAATCAGTTCTTCGGGCTGTTCCAGATTATTAAACAGTGCATCGTAATTCACCTGCATCCAGCCAGAGAAAGCCTGTTTATCCTGTTTACCCATAAGCTGAGCCAGAGCTTCAAGGTTTTCACCCTCACCCGCTGCTGCTTCCTTTTTAATTGAGGTAATACGTACATCAACAAAACGATTCAGTGTGACATCAGGTGTGGCTGCATCAACAGAGCTACTAGTGCTCGAGGTTACATCAGTTGTAGTACAGCCTACTGCGGCCAGCAACATACCAACAACAAAAGCACCAGTAATATTCTTAAAATTATTTTTAATCATCGTGTGATTTCCTGCTTGAGTAACTTTATCAAAAACATCTTCGCCGATTCTAACTCAAAAAATAGAGTTCTGGCAGAGCTTAATATTTAATTAGCGCCGAACCCCAGGTAAATCCGCCACCAAAGGCTTCCAGCAACAGAGTTTCACCGCGCTGAATGCGACCATCACGTACAGCTGTGTCCAATGCTAATGGCACTGAAGCCGCTGAAGTATTGCCGTGCTTGCTCACGGTCATGACCACATGATCAGTCGACATTTTGAGTTTTTTTGCGGTCGCATTAATAATGCGCGTATTCGCCTGATGCGGCACCAACCAGTCAATGTCAGTTTTTTCCATGTTGTTGTGCGCCAGCGTTTCATCCACGATGCGTCCCAGAGTATTTACTGCCATCTTGAACACTTCATTGCCGCGCATGGTAATGCCAGCACCAGCACCTTCAAGCAATTGACTAGCTCCCGTTGAAACACCATAAGGTACGGTCAACAGGCTTTCGTACTGACCATCGGCGTGCAAATGCGTAGAAATAATCCCTGGCTCTTCACTGCTTTCCAGCACCACCGCGCCCGCACCATCACCAAACAGGACACAGGTGCCACGATCGGTCCAGTCAACAATGCGTGAAAGGGTTTCAGCGCCAACGATCAGGGCACACTTGCTGGTGCCTGATTTGAAGAAGCTATCGGCAATACCCAGCGCGTAGACAAAACCGGTGCAGACTGCCTGCACATCGAAGGCAGCACAGCCATGAATATCCAGACGCTGCTGCAACAAACAGGCGGTGCTCGGGAATACGCGATCCGGTGTGGTCGTAGCAACAATAATTAAATCAATATCATCACTGCTCTTGCCCGCTGCTTCCATCGCGTTACGTGCGGCTTTTTCAGCCAGATCGACGGTGAACTCATCATCAGCCGCGATGTGACGCTCTTCAATACCAGTACGCTCGCGTATCCATTCGTCGGTGGTATCGACGATTTTTTCCATGTCTTTATTAGTCAGGATTTTCTCTGGCAGAAAGCTGCCTGTACCTGCAATTCTTGCGTATTTCAAACGGCTTTCTCCAGCAATGGTTCCATTCTGGAACGAATATGTTGAGGGACTTTCTTTTCTACTTCCAGCACTGCAATTTCGATAGCATTGGCAAAACCAAAAATATCAGCACCACCGTGACTCTTGATGACAATTCCGTTCAAACCCAGCATGCTGGCGCCATTATAGGCACGCGGATCAATCCGTTTCTTAAAAGCCTTGAGCACCGGCATAGCGATCATCGCCGCAATTTTGTTGTACAGCCCTTTGGTGAATTCTTCTTTCATAAAGTGCGTAATCATTTTGGCCACACCTTCAGAAGTCTTCAATGAAACATTACCGACAAAACCATCACAGACGACAACATCGGTACGGCCATTATAAATATCATCGCCTTCGACAAAGCCGATATAGTTAATCGGTGCGTTAGCCAGCAGTGCATCAGCCTCTTTGACCAGGGCATTGCCCTTCATTTCTTCGGAGCCGATATTGAGCAGACCAACACGCGGTTTCTCCACATTATCAACCGCCTCCGCCAGTACCGAACCCATAATTGCAAACTGGCATAGGTTCTCACCGGTACAATCGACATTCGCACCCAGATCGAGCATATGCGTATGGCCAGTAATCGACGGGATAGTGGTGCAGATAGCGGGTCGATCGATACCCTGCACGGTTTTCAGCACAAATTTGCCCGTGCCCATCAATGCACCGGTATTGCCCGCACTGACAGCCGCCTGGGCACGACCTTCCTTGACCAGGTCAATCGCCACTCGCATAGAGGAATCTTTTTTCTTACGAATCGCCAGGGCTGGCTCATCGTGCATTTCGACAACCTGTGAGGCATGCTGGATCTCGATTCGATCTTTCAGCGTACCGGTCAGGTCTATACCCAGCTGCTCGGCCTGAGCCTTTAAAACAGCCTCATCACCCACCAGAATGATACCGACATTTCTGTGTTTCTTAATGACCTGAACAGCCGCAGGCAGCACGACTTCTGGACCGAAATCGCCGCCCATAGCATCAAGCGCAATTATTGCCGGATCTGGCATCGCTGAAATCAATGCCGCCACCAACCGCTAGCCGGTCAGTGACGGCAAGATGAACTATCTAGTCTTCGAAAGCGTTATCAGTATCGAGCACTTTACGGCCTTTGTAGTAGCCGTCTGGTGTCATATGATGACGCAAATGGGTTTCCCCTGATGTTGAATCAACCGACAAAGTTTTGCCTGTCAGCGAATCATGTGAACGACGCATACCGCGTTTTGAACGTGTCTTTCTACTTTTTTGAACGGCCACGGAATTTCTCCTGTTAAAAACCTGTAAATATAAAAATCGTTATAAAACTTAAATTAAATCAATAGATTAAATAACTAACTTAATCTATTTTCAAATCTTTCAGCACGGCAAATGGATTCGATTTTTCTTTCTCCACTCGCCTTTCTTCATTCTGCCGCAGAAGAAACTCTGAACATTCTTTCTGATGCACCGCTGCAATCGGTATCGACAACAACAGCTCATCTTCAAGAATTTCTACCAGCGACTGTTCATCACCTTCGAGCAAATAAGGATCCACATCCGGCGGTAACTTATCTTCGTATTTTTCACTGGTCATCAGGCCAAAATTAATCTGCCCAGATACCTTATGTTCCATCGGTTGCATGCACCGCTGGCAATCCAGCTCCAATGACGCTTCGACCCTGCCGTGCAATCCCAAATAACCCGTGTCAGAAGTAAAGTGCAATTTGGCGAACAACTCACCCTCATTACCGCACAGAATCTCAGACAATCGCTCAAGCTTGACCAGCGGCATAGTCCCTTCCAGGGTCACATTCCGCTCAGCCTGTTTTAAAAAATTAGTCGTCTCAGGCAATTGCTTTGGCATAATCCGCCTATTTTAAAGCAAAACTGCTTTTCTGCCTATCCTATTATCAACAATTCTTTACAATTCAATAAGTTCTGACTGACAAACCCTGCAAACATTAGCAATCGCTAAAATATCAAACACATAGCTACTATTACACCAATAAATTCAGCCCAAGCACTCAACGAATCGTTTAAAATCTCCATTTTTTCTACCGATAAAATACCTATGAAGCTCATTCTTGGCTCAACTTCCCCTTTCCGCAAAGAGTTACTGGAACGCCTAAAAATCAAATTCAGCTGCGCCTCACCTGATGTCGATGAAACACCCATCGAAAGTGAAAGTATCGAGAGTATGGTGATGCGCCTGTCAGAACTCAAGGCCGAGGCCATCGCCGAGAAAATAAAAAACGATGGTGAGGATGCTCTAATCATTGGTTCTGACCAAAGCGCCGTACTCAATGGCAAACCACTGACCAAGCCGGGCAACTTCGAAAACGCCGTCAAACAGCTTACTGCAGCTTCTGGTCAGCGCATTACCTTCCAGACGGGACTGTGCCTGCTCAACACGGCAACGGGCCAAAAACAGACCATCTGCGAACCTTATACCGTGGTATTTAAAAAACTCTCGCCAGAAACGATTGAACGCTATCTGAAAATTGAGCAACCCTATAACTGCGCTGGCAGCTTCAAATCAGAAGGCCTCGGTATCGCCCTGTTTGAAAAATTTGAAGGTGAAGACCCTAATTCACTCATAGGTCTGCCGCTGATCAAACTGGTCGGAATGCTGAGCAATGAAGGCGTAGAGATACCGCCCGCAAGCTAGCATTGTGAAGAACCCACTCATCCCAGACATTCTGTCACTGCTACAGCAGCACCCCGAAGGAATTACCGAATACTTGATTATTAAATCACTGGAAGAACATACCGGTTTTGAACATATTGGTGACGACGACCAGCTCGCCATCTTTCAAAAACACTTCATGGTGATGAATGCGCTGCACCAGCTGCAAAAGCAACTTTTAGAAGAGGAACAGCTGTTTCTGGACATCTCACCTCTAAAAATTCATCTCGTTACCGCCAGCCATCAATCAAATAGCAGGGAAATCACCGAATCAGATGACGCAAAACTAAGCGAGTATTACCTTGACTGGTCCAACTTCGAAAACACCAGCAAAGATGATGTAGAAAAATTACTGGAAAGCTTCTGGAAACTATATATCAACGCAGACAATCGACTGGCAGCACTGGCTATTTTAGAGCTTGAAGAAAATTCCTGCGGTGAGACTATTAACCGACGCTACCGTGAGCTTGCCGCCATCCACCACCCCGACAAGGGCGGCGACCCAGGCACTTTTATCAGCATTCGCCAGGCTTATGAAACACTAATCCCGAGTAAATAAGAAATCGTTATTTATTATTTCTCACTATATTTTTTATCACTTCTTCCACATTTTTTGATATCGGATTTTTCAACCATTCCTGATGAGCTTCTTCAATGTGTTTCAATTTTTTCTGACGATGACAATTCATGATTTCAATCACCTCATCAACATCATCCGTTAGTGTAATTAAATCAAAATCTTCTTCTGATACTGTGCCATGCTCAAGTAGCGTGGCTTTCATCCAGCCCATTAACCCTGACCAGAAATCCGTACCAAATAAGACTATTGGCATTCTGTATATTTTTTCTGTTTGAATAAGCGTCAACGATTCAAAAAACTCGTCGAGCGTACCAAAACCTCCTGGCATACAAACATAACCCATGGAGTACTTAACAAAAATCACCTTGCGAGCAAAAAAGTAACGAAAACCCAAAGACAAGTTCTGAAATTCATTGGGCGTTTGTTCGTGCGGCAAATCAATATTCAAACCCACTGAAATTGCATCGTTCTCAGCGGCTCCCTTATTCGCCGCTGCCATGATGCCGCCGCCGCCGCCAGAAATAATCGAATAATTTTCTTTAGCTAATCGACCGCTGATCTCTACCGCTTTCTGATAGTAGTGATTATCCGGCCGAGTACGCGCAGAACCAAAAATAGAAACAGCAAAACCTATATCAGCTAGCTTATCGAAACCTTCGGTAAACTCGCTAATAATCCTGAACATACGCCAGGATTCATCGCCTTTGAAATCCTCAATCATTACTGCCTCTCTTTTATAAAATCAGTCTTTGATGCTCATGTTATACGCTTACAATAGAACTCTTTCAATACCGCCAGATTTGATTTTTTTGAGCATTGTTTTCTGCCAGTCTTTACCAAAATTATTGTTACATAACTCGACAACAATGTAATCAGTTTTAAGGCCGGTATCATCCTGATAACGTGATAAACCCTGCTGACAAGCGGGACAGGATGTTAACATTTTTACTTTGCCATCTTTATTGCTTTGGCTTCCGGTTAGTTCGACTATGCCCTTTTGTAGCTCTTCCTGTTTGCGGAAGCGGAGTTGGTCGGCAATATCAGGGCGTGCCGTGCCCAGGGTGCCCGACTCACCACAGCAGCGATCAGACAGTAGCACTTTCTGACTCATCAGGCTGGAAGCAACCTTAATCGGGTCATACGATTTCATGGGTGAATGGCAGGGCTCGTGATACAAATATTGTGTACCGCTTTCAGCGTCCATGGTGACGCCCTTCTCCATCAGGTATTCATGGATATCCAGCAAACGGCAACCAGGGAATATTTTTTCAAATTCATATTTCAATAGCTGATCCATACAGGTGCCACAACTTACAATCACCGTCTTGATGTCGAGATAATTTAGTGTGTTGGCTATGCGATGAAACAGAACTCTATTCTCGGTACTGATAGTCTGGCCCTTTTCTGTATCACCACCCGCAGTTTGTGGATAGCCGCAACAAAGATAACCAGGTGGCAATACTGTTTTTGCACCTACCTCATAAAGCATGCTTAATGTTGCCAAACCTACCTGACTAAATAAACGCTCTGAACCACAACCCGGGAAATAAAACACTGCATCAGAATCGTTATTAGTTTTTTCAACATCACGAACGATCACCACTTGTGAGGCATCTTCTGCACCCAACAAACTTCTCATAGGTTTGGCGGGTATTTTTGATCGCATAGGCTTGCGCACCAAATTAACGATTTGCTCATTAACCCGTGTAGCACCCGTTGTTGATGGTGGTAAGCGTTTTTTACGGCCAAGCAATCCCATTCTTTTAACTAAAGAATGGGCAAGATTAATTGCCTTAAAACCCGCCTGCACCATCGCAAGACGCATGACCTTAATGAGCACTGGATCTTTTACATTTAAAAATTGTATCGCCGCCCAACCTGCTAAATTAAATCTTTTCTGACCACGATCTTTCAGAATCTTTCGCATGCGGATAGAAACATCACCAAAATCAATATCAACGGGACAGGGGTTATAACATTTGTGACACACGGTGCAATGATCAGCCACATCATTCAAATCATCAAAATGACGAATTGATATTCCGCGACGGGTTTGCTCTTCGTATAAGAAAGCCTCGGTAATCAAACCTGATGCCAGTATTTTGTTACGCGGAGAATACAGAAGATTAGCGCGAGGAATATGCGTCATACAAACAGGTTTACATTTACCGCAACGCAAACAGTGCTTGATATCATCGTTGAGCGAACCTAACTCACTTTGCTCAAGAATTAAGGCTTCCTGCTGCACCAACGCCAACGATGGCGTGTAAGCATTTTCAAGACCAGAACCCGGCATGAGTTTGCCTTTGTTAAAACGGCCTTGAGGATCTACTTTCTGTTTATAGTTTACGAATGCTTCCAGCTTCTCTGGTTCAAGATACTGAATTTTTGTAAGCCCAATGCCATGCTCACCTGAAATAACACCATCAAGATTTTGCGCCAACTGCATAACCTTATCGACCAGCTTATCTGCTTCATGCAGCATACGATAGTTATCAGAATGCACGGGGATATTGGTATGAATATTGCCATCACCTGCATGCATATGCATAGCAATAAACAAACGATTATTTTTAATCGCCAGATGTGTTTCGCGCAAAGCATTACGCAAAGGTTCCATTTCCTGACCACGAAAAATTTCGCGCAAACGCTGCTTGATTTCTTTTCTGTATGAAATCAGAAGATCACGGCGCATCAACAAATCCAGCACTTTATCGCCGTCACGAATGGCAGCCTGCTCTTCTTCACTCAGCAAAGCAATATGATCACTTGCCGCATCATCCATGCACTCAGAAAATTTTGACCAGCGCTGATAAACGCCCTCTAAATGCTCACGCGCCAGATCCAGTTTGGCCTGAAAAATAGCACAATGCTCTTCACTATCTTCGTATTCTTTTTCAAAACCCAGCTCTGATAAATCACCCGCCAAATGTTCGGCTAACGATTCAGCGCTTTCTAGTTTATTAGCGATAGATTGTTCAATATTGATACGCTCAACACCAGCGTAATATTCATTCAGCCGATCTAACGGTATCACCACATCTTCATTCACCTTGAAGGCATTAGTATGTGCAGAAATCGCGGCGGTGCGCGCACGATCTAGCCAGAAATGTCGGCGTGCTTCGGGACTGGTTGCAACAAAGCCCTCGCCTCCACGTCGATTAGCCAGAACGATAATTTCTGATACCAGACTGGCAACATCATCTTCATTGTCACCAGCAATATCCGCGATCAATATCATTCTTGGCCGTTCACGCCCGGGACTCTTGGTCGCATAACGAACTGCTTTTACATAACGCTCATCGAGATGCTCGAGCCCGGCAAGCACAACATTTTCATCATTAGCAACATGATCAACCAGCTCAGCAATACCGGGGATTGAAGTGGATAAATCAGAGCCAAAAAATTCCAGACAGACAGTACGAATGTGTTTCGGCATGCGGTGCAAAATAAAACTCGCCGAAGTGATGATGCCATCACAACCTTCTTTTTGAATGCCGGGCAGACCAGAAAGAAACTTGTCGGTGACGTCCTTACCCAAACCCTGTTTGCGAAATACCGTTCCAGCAATGCGCAATGTTTCAGGTTCGCCTGTCAGCGTTTTACCATCACGCTGAAAACGGCTGACGCGGAAAACCACTTCATCCTGTTCGTGCACCTTGCCCAGATTATGATTGACGCGCTCGACTTCCAGCCACTCAGCATCTGGCGTTACCATACGCCACGACACCAGATTATCCAGCGTGGTACCCCACAACACCGCCTTTTTACCACCGGCATTCATGGCCACGTTACCGCCAATACAGGAAGCATCCTGCGAGGTTGGATCAACCGCGAAAACAAGTCCGTTGACACCGGCCAGATCAGATACACGGCGCGTCACCACACCCGCATCACATCGAACCGTTGGCACGGCCTGATCCAGGCCAATCAATGTTTGTTCTTCAATGCCGCTCAACGATTCCAGCTTTTCAGTATTGATCACCACTGAATGTGCATCCAGGGGCACCGCACCGCCGGTATAACCGGTGCCACCGCCGCGTGGGATAATGG
>JAPHSZ010000181.1 GCA_026196545.1 Gammaproteobacteria bacterium | reverse complement strand
CATCGGCCTTTTTTGCTTCACCCTGATTTTGAGAAGCCTGGCTTTGCTGATTCTGGCCTTCCTGTGCAGCCGGTTTATTACGATTATCCCGACGGCGACGACCACCACGTCGGCGGCGACTCGACTGCCCCTGACCCTGTTGCGCCTTTTCATCTTTTCCAGCATCCGCAGGTTTATTGCCCTCTTTCTGGCTCTGCGTTCTATTGTCCTGCTGCCTGCTCTGTGGAGAACGGCGATTACGATTACGATTGCCACGCTGCCGACCCCGTCCAGCTCGATTACCCGCCTGTGATGGACGCTGTTGCTGGCCTTTCTTAGCAGGTTTTTCAGCTTCATCTTCATTGGTAAACAAGGAAACAATAGAAGCAATCAGCCCCTTTGAATTTTCTTTTTTCGCCGTTACCGCTGGTGGTTTGGGCTTTGTTGGTGCAATTGAAGCGACTGCCGGTCTTTCTGGCTGGATCAGTTTCTCTTTATGCTGCTCGGGATGATAACTCTGATCAATTACTTCAGCCTGCTGGTAGCTTGCCTTGTCACTGCTTTCAGGCATATCCGCCTTGCGCACACGCTCAACGCGATATTGGGGGGTTTCCAGTGCGGTACTGGCAATAACCAGAATATGCACCCCCGTTTGCGCTTCAACTTCGGCGATTGCCTTACGTTTTTCGTTCAGCATAAAAGTGGCTACATCCACCGGCACATGGACTTCAACCCGACCGGTGCTTTCCTTGAGCGCCTCTTCCTCAGCAATGCGCACCAGCGACAAAGCCAATGACTCGACCGTACGGATGGTGCCATTACCGGTACAACGGGGACAGACAATCTGTGTTGCCTCACCCAGTGAAGGCTTCAGACGCTGACGTGACATTTCCAGCAGGCCAAAGCGTGAGATGCGGCCAATCTGCACGCGGGCACGGTCTATCGCGACGGCATCACGCAGGCGATTTTCCACGGCACGCTGATTTTTATTCGACATCATGTCGATGAAATCAATAACGACCAGGCCACCGAGATCACGCAGGCGCAGCTGGCGTGCAATTTCATCGGCAGCTTCAAGATTAGTGTTAGTCGCAGTCTCTTCGATATCGCTGCCCTTGGTCGCACGTGCCGAGTTGATATCAATCGAAATCAGCGCTTCGGTGTGATCAACCACGATCGAACCACCCGATGGCAGCTGGACTTCACGTCGATATGCCGATTCAATCTGGTTCTCAATCTGGAAACGATTGAACATCGGCACGGTGTCTTCGTAAAGTTTGATTTTGCTGATGCGATTAGGCATCACCTGCTCGATGAACTGCTTGGCAGTTTCAAATACTTTTGGCGAATCGATCAGTACTTCGCTGATGTCATTTCTGAAATAATCACGCAAGGCGCGGATGATGACATTACTCTCCTGATAAATCAGGAAAGGTGCAGGCCGATCGACCGCCGCCTTTTCAAAGGCATCCCAAAGCTGCAACAGGTAATCCAGATCCCATTGCAACTCTTCTACCGAACGGCCAATACCGCCGGTGCGCACAATCATGCCCATACCATCGGGTATGTTGAGCTGACTCATGGCTTCACGAATGGTATTACGATCCTCGCCTTCGATACGGCGTGAAACACCGCCAGCACGTGGATTATTAGGCATCAGCACGAGGAAACGCCCTGCGAGACTGATGAAGGTGGTCAAAGCCGCACCTTTGTTGCCACGTTCTTCTTTTTCAATTTGAACAACAACTTCGGTGCCTTCAGCAATTGCCGTGCGGATGTCCGGGCGGCCACTGGCCTTGAGTCCTGCTTCGGTGAAGTAACTGCGTGATATTTCTTTAAAAGACAGGAAACCGTGCCGTTCTGCGCCGTAATCGACGAAACAGGCCTCTAAACTGGGCTCTACGCGGGTAATTTTACCTTTATAGACGTTGGCTTTCTTCTGTTCCTGTGAAGGGATTTCGACATCCAGATCGTAGAGCTGCTGGCCATCGACCATGGCCACGCGGATCTCTTCTTTCTGAGTCGCATTGATTAAAATTCTTTTCATTTTTAATTAAACCTGAGGTGAATCTCAGCTCAGATTTACCGATGGCGGCCATTTTGGATAGGCGCACATAACTTAAAGCCTGAACAAACAACGTGCTAAATAGAGAGGCAAAAGCTCCCCACACGGCTAGTTCAGGCAATGTGAAATTGATTCCGGCAAATAAAGCTGAGTTATACATTAAATATTTGTTTTCTTTTATTAACACTATCCGCAACTAAAAAGTAATGCGAATATGTAAATTCATTGTGCCCGACCCCCCAATGAGGCCTGCTGACCACGTTCTTCGTGGCATATCCCTGCTAATTACAGCCTGGGATAATCCTCCATGACTGAACTCAAATAGAACCAGTCAAAAATTCCTTAACTGCTATAACAGCTTGCGCTGGTATAACCGGGGTCAAGTCTGTCAAAATGCAGCCCTACGGTCAACCTGAAAACACTGCTAAATGCTTAAAAATTAACTATTTATCCACTATTTCTATCAGAGTATCGACTTCCAGCCACATGAAATCAGACCGTCAAAGCGCCAGAATAGTTCAAATTGATGCTAACCATGCCGGGCAGCGCATCGATAATTTCCTGATGACCCAACTCAAGGGCGTGCCTAGAAGCCACATTTACCAGCTGCTGCGTAGTGGTCAGGTTCGGGTCAACAGCGGTCGCAAAAAACCTTTATATAAATTAAAGCTGGATGACAAGGTTCGTATTCCACCTGCCCGCATTAATAATGATAACCAGGCTACTATTCCCGATTCAGTCATCAGGCTCATTGAAGAATCGGTGCTTTTTGAAAATGATGACTTAATGGTCATCAACAAACCTTCCGGCATCGCCGTGCACAGTGGCAGCGGTCTGGCTTTTGGCGTTATTGAGGCGCTAAAACAAAAACAGCCCGAACAGTTTCTGGAACTGGCCCACCGCCTCGACCGTGAAACCAGCGGCTGTCTTTTGATTGCAAAAAATAGAAACACGCTAACCTGGCTGCACAAATTATTGCGTGATGAAACCGGAAAAGGCATCGGTAAATATTATCTCGCGCTGGTTACCGGGCAATGGCAGGGCATGAACACCATCGACGCACCACTCAAAAAATCCATGCGTGGTGGCGAGCATATGGTCGAAGTTAACAAAGAGGGACAACACGCCATCAGCCACTTTGAAACAAAAAAAATCTACAACCAGTACACTCTGGTAGAAGTCAAAATTGAAACCGGCCGCACCCATCAAATTCGAGTACACGCTGCACACGCTGGCCACCCCGTCGCTGGCGATAAAAAATACGGCGACAGCAAATCCAATCAGGCCATAAAAAAACTAGGGCTCAAGCGCTTGTTTCTGCACGCCGCACGTATTGAATTACCCGCTAGCAGCCCCAATAACAAAGCCCTGACCATTGAAGCACCGTTAAGCGATGAACTACAGAACGTACTGAAAAACCTGCCATCATGAACAAACTAGATAAGCCTTATTCATTGCTGGTATTCGACTGGGATGGCACCCTTGTCGATTCGATCGAACAGATAACCACCAGTTTGCAGGCAGCCAGCAAAATGATTTTCAGTGAACAAGTTACTGAAGAAGCCGCACGTAGCGTCATCGGCCTTGGTTTGCAGGAAGCAGTAGAACGGCTGCATCCGGATAAACCCCAAACACTGACCACCAAAATGGCCGATGCTTACCGGCATCACTACTTAAATGAAAACAGGGTACCCGCACATTTATTTGATGGTGTCATCGATATGCTCGATGAATTGCTGGACAGGGGTTTTACCATGGCCATTGCAACGGGAAAGAGCCGTATCGGACTGGAGCACTCACTCACTGAATACCCCGTAAGCCACTACTTTACAACCACGCGCTGCGCCAGTGATAATCGGTCTAAACCACATCCTGAAATGTTACTGAGCATTCTTGACGAAACCCGGACAGAGCCCTCACAGACGCTAATGATCGGCGACAGCGAGCATGATTTAATGATGGCAAAAAATGCGAATGTTGACGCTGTCGCTGTCAGCCATGGCGCCCACACTGGCGATAGACTGTTGCAACATAAGCCTTTATTATGTCTGGACAGAGTTGCAGAATTATCAAATGTTCTGCTACACAACAAAACAGAAACAATATGAACACTATGAACGAGCAAGACCCAGGCTGGGAAAGAAAATTTATTACCAAACTGGCTGAATCCAGCTTAAAAGAGCAAAAACGCGCTCGTCGCTGGAGCATCCTGTTCAAACTACTAACTTTTGGCTACCTCATCACCTTGCTGGTCATGTTCGCCGACAGTGACATGTCCAGCAAAAAATTAACCACCAGTCATACCGCACTGGTTGACCTGACCGGACTGATTGCCGAAGGTGAGAAAGCCAGCTCAGACAATATCGTTATCGCCCTGCGTGACGCCTTTAAGGATAAAAACACAACCGGTGTAATACTTCGCATCAACAGCCCAGGTGGTACCCCCGTACAGGCGGGCTACATCTATGATGAAATTATTCGCCTACGAGAAAAATACCCGGATACCCCCTTATACGCTGTGATCAGCGACATGTGTGCTTCAGGCGGGTATTACGTAGCCGCCGCTGCCGACAAAATTTATGCCGACAAGGCCAGTATTGTCGGCTCCATTGGCGTGCGCATGGATAACTTTGGCTTTGTCGATGCCATGAAAAAGCTGGGCATAGAACGCCGTACACTTACCGCGGGTAAAAACAAGGCACTACTCGACCCCTTTGCCCCCGTTGACGAAGACGTCAACAAACACATGAGCACCATGCTGAAAAGCATCCACGAACAATTTATCAATGCGGTAAAAACAGGCCGGGGTGATCGTCTTAAACAGGATGTTGAGGGTGTGTTCTCTGGCCTTATCTGGACGGGCGAACAGAGTCTCGAAATTGGGCTGGTCGATGAACTCGCCAGTGCTGGCCACGTTGCCAGAGAAGTGATTGGTGAAGAAAACATCGTTAATTTCACTGTCACTGATGACCTGTTAGACCGACTGGCAAAACGCGTCGGCGCCACCATGGCCAGCATTCTAATGAAAAATGAGAACCAACCTTATATGTACTGATGCATATCATATTATGGGACGGGACAAGCTTTTGAGAATGCGTTATGCTCATCCTGATAAAAAATGATGATTTATAATAATTACGGGACAATATAAAGGATAATCAGGTATTTTTCGGCTATAAAAAGGAAAACAAAAACCGATAGCCAGTCTGCCTGATCAATCGTCAATAAGGAAACTCCGGTTTGAAAACAACAAGAACAAAACGGGTGGTACTATGAAACAAGGTTTTTGGAAAAGCGACTGGTTTGTCGGCCTCATAATCACTATCGTCTTTTTCCTGTTCATGCATTCTACTTTCATTCAGAGTATCGAACGCGATGCTTATGATTTTGGTGTGCAATCATCAGAACGTACCGCCAGCGACAAAATCGCCGTTATTGCTATTGATGATAACAGCATTGCCAACATAGGTCGTTGGCCATGGTCTCGTGACATTCATGCGCAGATGCACGAAATGCTCACCGAGGGCGGTGCCAAAGCCATTGGTCAGACCGTATTTTTTACCGAACCCCAGCTCGATCCTGGCCTGAAATTTATCCAGGATCTCAGTTCAATATTTGATGAAAGTAGCCTGTCCAGCATTCCCCTGTATATAGAAGATCTCAATCAAATCATCGAGGATTCCCGCCGCCTGGTCAAAAATAAACGTGATGCCAACGGCAGATCCGCCATTAACATGATCAGAAAACACATAGAAAACTCTCCCCTACAGAACCAGGTCGTTGAAGAGATCGCCGATTACAAAAAATATATTACCGAAGCTGCATTGGCTTTGAACACAGATAAAACACTGGCGGAAAGCATGCAACAAACGGGAAATGTTGTACTGGCCATGCCCTTTATTCTTGGTGAGCCCATCGGTCGCCCGGATGAAAATCTTCCCGAGTATGTTCAGGTTAACAAACTGCCGGAAAAAAATATCGTCGATGACTTCGCCAACAACCCTGATGGCTGGCGACCTCTTCCCATGGTCGACAGTTTTCCACCCATTCCAGTAATCGGAGAAACCGCCTTAAACATTGGTGCTCTGGTCAGTGTGCTGGATGTCGATGGTGGCATACGTAGTGAGCCACTCATTATCGACTACTATGATGATTTCTACCCTTCTATTTCACTTATTCTCGCTGCAAAAAGCCTGAACCTTGGTATTGAAGATATAAAAGTTACCGTCAGCTCAGATGTGCAACTGGGTCGTCTCACTATAAAAACAGATGAAGAATCCCAGATGAAGACCTTCTTCTACAACGGCGATGGCTATGAAAGTGCTTTCCCTGTTGATTCCTTCTTTGACGTAATTCAGGGGAAAATCCCGGTCAGCAAATACAAGGATAAAATCGTACTCATTGGTGCTACAGCCTTTGGCGTCGGCAATACCATGGTCACCCCTATTGACCCGGCCATGTCACCGGTACTGACGCTGGCGCACTCTATTTCAAGTATTCTTAACGAAGACTTCTTCATAGAACCTGCATGGGGTGGCTACGCACAACTCGGTGCTCTGGTATTTGTAGCACTATATCTAATGCTGCTATTGCCACGCATAGGCGCTGCGGCTGGCTTCATTATCACAATTATTATATTCATTAGTTTTTTTGCCACACATTATGTATTGATGACCGAACAGGGCATGTGGGTGCAGCTAATGACTCCTTCCCTCCTGCTGGTAACCGGTCACATCCTCCTGACAACAAAACGCTTCCTGCTCACCGAGCGCGGCAAGGCCCGCCTGGACATTGAGTCGGCCGAAAGCAATCGTATGCTGGGGCTTTCCATGCAGGGCCAGGGTCAGCTCGATATGGCTTTTGAAAAATTCCGTAAGCTGCCTGTAGATAAATCTACACTCGAGCTTATGTACAACCTGGCTCTGGACTATGAACGCAAGCGCCAGTTCAACAAAGCCAAATCCGTTTATGATTACATTGCTGATCACGACACCAAT
>JAPHSZ010000080.1 GCA_026196545.1 Gammaproteobacteria bacterium | reverse complement strand
TCTCGTTGGAGAAAGGAGTATCGTGAGGGAAAACTTCAAGGGGATAATCAAAAGCGTGTCGGCGTGAATAAAAATAAACAAACAGCAGTCAGTGATAAGTATAAAAACCGGGGTCGGATCACAGTTTTCTCTAATATCCGAAAGCTGATACACTTCATCTGAACATATCTTCACACATACTTATTAGAAAATGTCGCAGGGAGATCAGACATGGCAAGAAAACCTCATTTTACTTTATCCGGAGTACGACAACAGCTCGCACTTGCATATACGATGCAAGATAAATGAATCAACATCAAAATTTACCGGGTTTTAAACTATATCAATGATCAAGCTAATAATAATAGCCCTGTCGATGAGAATTCCATTTCTTATTCTGTCACTGGTTTGTGTACTTTTGGGCGCAAGCATTGTTGTTACAAACCAGATAAATATAAGTTTATCTTTACTTATACTGACACTGCTCGGCGCTTTATTGGCTCACATTAGTGTTAATACACTCAATGAATATTTTGATTTCAAAAGCGGGCTGGATTTCGAAACAATCAAAACACCCTTCAGCGGAGGCAGTGGGGCATTGCCCGAAAACCCTGAAATGGCTAACACTGTATTTACCATTGCCATTACATCCTTGATTACTACTTTAATAATTGGCTGTTTTTTCGTCTGGAAATACGGAGCAGCAATAGCACCCTTAGGCATAGCCGGTTTGGTATTAATAGTTACCTACACGGGCTGGATTAACAAACACCCATTTCTTTGCCTGATTGCACCCGGCATGGGTTTCGGCTTTCTCATGGTTACAGGCAGCCAGTTTGTCTTACAGGGAGAATATGTGCCTTTGTCATGGCTTGTCGCGCTGGTGCCTTTTTTTCTGGTCAATAATCTTCTGTTGCTCAATCAATATCCTGATATTCAGGCTGATGCCAAAGCAGGGCGGAATCATTTCCCAATTGCCTATGGCATCAAAAAAAGTAATGTGGTTTATGGCCTGTTTGCATTAGCCACAATAGCAACAATTGTAATTTCGGTTGTGTCCGGCAAACTTCCAGTGTTGAGCTTAATCGCACTAGTCCCAATGCCGCTGGCATTTTTCTCTTTGTATGGTGCGATAAAATATGGAAAAAACATTGCCGGCTTTCCGCAGTATCTCGGCGCAAATGTCGCGGTAACGATATTGACCACGTTACTGCTTGGTGTATCGTTATTTTTTGGCTAGTGAATTTTCTGATCGGGCAGGGTAAACCCTGACAAGTACCTTAACAAGCTTCAGTATCGTGTTACACAGTTATAGCCTGGGACTATTTGGATAGCACGATAATCACGAATTAATGGGGTCAGCTTCAAATGAGAACTATTCGTAGCCAAGCTCTTCTGCCCAAGCGATCCCGCCAACATTGATAACCGAACGTAAAACATCAAATCAAAGACAAAAAAGGCAAGGCCAAACGGCCTTGCCTTCCATAATCACCAAAGGTAATTATTTATACAGTAACAACGTTCTCTAATTATGGGCTTTTGAGTCCTTCTGCCAGGGTTTTAAAACCTGAGCTTCAACAAAACCGAAGACTTGCGCAGTATATAACCCTTGTGTTTCTGGTTTTAATTTCCCATGAAAACTAATTGCTTCATGGTGGCATCTGGTCATACACTTATATAAACAGTTGTTTGTTTCGTTAAATGCTTTAATTACCACGGAGAAAATTATGTTATTAAGAGAAATTTCTAGTGGTCATATGGTAGAGGTGCTGGGCCTGGTTGATCTGATTAACCCAAATACTGATGAGGTAGTTGGTCGTTATCAGGAGGGCGAAGATGTGCCGGACCCGATGAAAGTCAGCAAGGCTGATCTGGTTTTTTTGTCAGGGGAAGGCCTGCCGCGTTGCTGGACTGACCCGCATTATCGTGATGATGAGTTGCAGAGATAGTCGTGTTTCACCTCGCTTCTGGAGTTGGCAGATGACCCGGCGAATCCGATGGTGATGGAATAACCTAACAGGCAGGTAATTTTTGAAAATACTGATTACAGGTTCGTCGGGTTTGATCGGCACGGCGCTAACGCATTCACTACGCGAAGATAGCCATGAGGTACGTGGCCTGTTGCGCGTGCACCGCGATGGTCAGCCGTTCTGGGATATCGAACAGGGCATTATTGACCTGGCCGGTTTTGTCCCGGAGGTGGTGATTAACCTCGCTGGTGAGAACCTTACCGACAGCCGCTGGAGCAGGGCCAAAAAGGCGCGCATTGTAAACAGCCGGATTAAGGCTACGCAGTTGCTGGTGAGTCATTTAGTGAAAACGGACGTAAGGCCTAAGCTGCTGATCTCTGGCTCAGCCATTGGTTTTTATGGCAATCGTGGCGATGAAGTCGTCGATGAAAACAGCGCGCCTGGCACCGGCTTTGCGGCAGAGCTATGCCGGCAGTGGGAGGCGATGACTGAACCAGCGAGACAGGCGGGCATACGGGTGGTAAATAGCCGCACCGGGATTGTGCTGAGCCCTAACGGCGGTGCGCTGAAAAAAATGCTGTTACCGTTCAGGCTAGGCATCGGCGGGGTTCTTGGCAGTGGCCGCCAGTATGTAAGCTGGGTGAGTATTGACGATATGGTTGATATGATCAAATTCATTATTAAGCACGATGCTATTAGCGGGCCGGTTAATATGGTTAGCCCCGAACCTGTGACAAATTATCAGCTAACAAAGGCACTAGGCAGAACCTTACACCGGCCGACGATTTTCCCGATGCCAGCTTTCGTTACCAGCCTGGTTTTCGGTGAAATGGCCGATGAGCTGCTGCTGGCGAGCACACGCGTTAAGCCGGCGAAAATGATAGCAGCGGGTTACCCGTTTCATGACACCACACTGGCTCACGCGCTTGACCATCTTCTGCATTAAAAACGCTACAGCAGGACAAAATAATTTGGTATCAAATATTTTTCTTTATTCCCCACAAACAAAAAAGGCAAGGCCAACTGGCCTTGCCTTCCATAACTACCAAAAGTAATTATTTATACAGCAACAATGTTCTCTGCTTGTGGGCCTTTTGGGCCTTGAGTTACTGAGAACTCAACCTGCTGACCTTCGGCCAGGGTTTTAAAACCTGAGCTGGCAATTGCACTAAAGTGAGCAAATACGTCTGGTCCAGACTGTTGCTCGATGAATCCAAAACCTTTAGATTCGTTAAACCATTTTACGGTTCCATTGATTGTATTAGACATAATAATATCCTGTGTTATTTATATAAAAGTGCCTTCAAGAGGCTTGAATAGCGGAAAAAACGGGCTGGTACTTACAAACTACAGAACGGAAATTACGAATAAGATGACGTGGAGGAGCTGATAAACAAGAGACTTTCTTTCTAGCTGCGTGTAGTGTACACGCTTTTCAGGCAATGTCAATTTTATAAACTGCACGGTAGCAACCGCCCACACTGTTCCAAATCAACAATATCCCAGGAACCATAACTGCTGTATACAAGACGTGAGCAGAACAGTATTTAAGTTACATTGGATAAGGCTATATGATAGGGCTATCCGGGTTAGGTGAGGGCATATGTTCGGGTGAGTGTTCTTCCTGAAATTCATCAACTTTGTTAGCAGCATCAATGACGTGCTCGAAACGAGCAATATGAAATAATGCGTCGCCTTCATTGACCAGCGGCAGATTGGTTCGGCCGATAATGATGCCATTGAAGGATGAAAAGACACTGGTTTCAGCTTCTCCAAAGGGATCAGCTACCATGCCGAGCAGGGTGTCTTTTTTTACTCGGCTTCCCAATGGAACCATCGCGCGTAAAATTCCGCTTTCAGGTGCGCGAACCCATATGCTTGAGCGAGCTACTACTGGTTCGGTTTCTTTTTTTGATTTGCGACGCGAAGGCGGGAGCATTTCAAGTACACGCATGACATTGATGATACCTTTAACACCGGCACGTATCGAGATCTCATCAAATCGCAGTGCTTCACCGGCCTCGTACAGCAGCATAGGAATGCCATGCTCATCAGCGGCTTCTCTCAATGAGCCGTCGCGTAGCGTTGATGAAATAATAACAGGTACGTCAAAGGCCCTGGCTAATCGTTCAGTTTCTTCATCGTCAAGATTGGCTCGAACCTGTGGCAGGTTGCTGCGGTGTATTGCGCCAGTGTGCAGGTCAATACCATGCGTGCTCTGGCAGACAATCTCCTGCATAAACAGGTGTGCAAGGCGTGCAGCTAAAGAGCCTTTTTCTGTACCAGGAAATGATCTGTTCAGGTCACGTCTATCTGGAAGGTATCGAGAATGGTTAATTAAACCATGAACATTAACGATAGGTACTGCAATAATTGTTCCGCGGAGTCTTTTTAAAGCTGGCAGTTTTAATAAACGGCGAATGATTTCGACGCCATTGATTTCATCACCGTGGATGGCCGCACTGATAAACAGGCGCGGGCCGGATTTTTTGCCTCTTACTACGTGCACAGGAATGGTTACCGGAGTATGTGTATATAGTCGTCCTGCTGGAAGGTCAACCGTTGTGCGAGTGCCAGCAGCAAATGTAGTGTTGTTTATGGTTAGCGGTTTATCGGCTGAGGTCATTAGCCCTTGCCTTTGGTTCGGGTTTTATGAGGCTTTGCATTTTTTTCTATAAAATCAATAATCATTCCGGCAACATCTTTTCCAGTGGCTTCTTCTATGCCCTGAAGACCAGGAGAGGAATTAACTTCCATGACCAGTGGTCCACGCTCTGAACGTAGAATATCAACACCGGCGACATTGAGCCCCATAATTTTGGCTGCTTTAACAGCAGTTGTGCGCTCAGCCGGTGTAATTTTGATTAATGATGCAGAACCGCCGCGATGAAGGTTAGAGCGGAATTCGCCTGGAGAAGCCTGACGCTTCATTGCAGCTACAACTTTGCCTCCAACAACCAGGCAACGTATATCGGCCCCGCCAGCTTCTTTTATGTATTCCTGGACCATGATATTTGCTTTCAGGCCCATAAAGGCTTCAATAACACTTTCAGCTGCTTTTTTTGTTTCGGCCAGAACTACGCCAATACCTTGAGTGCCTTCCAGTAATTTTATGACGAGTGGTGCACCACCAACCATTGTAATCAGATCCTGGATATCATCAGGATCATGTGCGAAACCGGTATTGGGTAGACCAACGCCCTTGCGGGAAAGAAGCTGCAGTGAACGCAGTTTGTCCCGAGAGCGTGCAATAGCAACGGATTCGTTGAGAGGAAAGGCACCCATCATTTCAAATTGCCTGAGTACCGCTGTGCCATAAAAAGTAACCGATGCGCCGATACGAGGAATTACCGCATCAAATGCATCCAGAGTCTTGCCTTTAAAATGGACTTCAGGCTTGCTTGGTACAACTTCCATGTACGAACGTAGTACATCAAGTACGACTGGTTCATGTCCTCGCTGTTCGCAAGCTTCAATTAGTCTACGAGTTGAATAGAGTTTTTTGTTTCGTGATAAAATTACAATTCTCATTTGAGCATTCTCTCGTCATTTTTAGGTTTAAAAACAGGCTCACCTAACAAATAAGATGAGGAAGGGTCAATGGTTATGGTTTTATCCATGGCGGTTCTGCCAATTAACATACGAAAGCGCATGTTGTCACGATTTGTCAGCGTGATTTCGACTGGTATGGATATGTCAGCCAGTGTGATATTCGTTGAAATGACATAACGTTTTTCCTGGTGACCGCCAGAATCTGTCACCATCCGTTCATCGATGACTTGTGCTTCGCAAAATATTTCTGTTTCTTTGTCATTTTGGTGGGGATGAACACCAATGCGAACCCAGGTATTGCCGTCTTTCTTGAATGGCTCAATTGAGAATGCATGCAAACAGGACGTTCTGGCGCCGGTATCCATTTTTGCCTTGATATTCGGTAATCCAAGATCAGGTAGTGAGACCCATTCGCGCCAACCGGCCATAACTGGTCGAATTGCTTGATGCTGGTCGTTTGTTTCTAAGTTGGCTGTCATGTTTGAATATTTTATCTTATCGTTATGTGCTTGTTTCCATAAGCTTATTTTCGCAAAAAACCGTTCTTCAATCTAAACCACTAGAAGTAAAGTATCGATGACCAGTCTCGTCAGTTAGCCGCTAAGATAGTTTACAGGGTTGTAGCTATACCGGGTATTTTTACTTATCCATAGATTAGAAACGTTTTTTTACTGTATGTCTATATATTAAGTGAAACCTTTTTGTTTGAATTTTTTCATTTTTTTCATGCATTTTAAATACCTCGAATTCCATTAGTTTGAGATTGGTTTATTTATACAGTATTAATAATATTATAGTAATACTTATTGCTTACCTAAATTTTAAGTTAACTGTCATGTTTAGCTAGATATTTATTATCCTTTGTAAGGTTGAACAGGCCGAAAAACAGCATTTGTTATTTCAAATAATTATGGAAATAGTGCAATTAAAAAATAATCAGATTCTCTGAGTATGTTTAGATGAGGTTGTAATGGATAATATTTTTTCCTTTCAGAAATTACTTACAGCAGGTTCGCTTATTGTGGCGGGATTCACTTTTTGGGTAATATTAGGCCTGCAAAGCTGTTGTGATATTGATGGTGCTCTTGGTTTGTGTAATGCAACACCTGAAGCCTATCTTGATAGCCAGAGCCGTATCGGTGGTGCCTCTACCGTGGTGTCACTGGAGCGCGCTGATAACTGGACACTATACAACGTAGCCAATGAATTAAGGGCGACCCAGATAGGCATGACGCAAAGCGACAAATACAGCCTGCTGGTTGAGGGCTTTATTCACGATATGGATATCGTTGAGTACCCGGTCAGTTCTGGTGTTTATTACGCGCTGCTCGCCATGGGCGATGAAGGCATAACGGTGATAGATGTTACTGATCCCACCAATATGGTTGCGGTTACCAGTGTGCATGTTAACTACGAACAAACCGGTATTCCCTGGACGGATGGTGGCGGCAACGTTTCCTTTGATAACACTATTTCAGGTCTTCGTGCACCTATTTCATCACTCGAAGTTTATGACGATGGTGTCGAGACACATTTGTTAATTGCGAACACGGCTTATGGGTTACATAAAACCCCGCTTGCCAATGTTTTTGATACTGTAACCGGGAGGGAGGCAGATGGTACGTTACTGATTAGTGGTGAAACGTATACCTTGCAGTACGCTGGCGAGAATCCATGGGGCGGCCCAGAGGCGCTGACTTTATACAAGGATCCGACTGATGCTACAGACACTAAGGGAAAGCTATTTGTTGCAATGGGGTTTCTTGGCATGGGTATTTTTGATCCCGATACCCTTGAACAGATTGGCGGCTACAACCTGTATACCGATGCTAGCTCCGTTGAAGACTGGTTTATCGATAATGTTATTACTGATGAAGTTCAATCGGATATTACCGGGGGAGGCGGTGAAGGTGCAACATATGAATGTATCGGCCCATGTATCGACACATTTACCGGCATGCCTGATTACAGACAGGCCAGTTATGAAATCTCTGTTGTCTGGCACGATAAGAACCCATGTCCAACCGATACAGAGTGCGCACCATGGGCTGCATTTGATCGTTATGGCAAGTTCTACTATAACGCCCGTAACGTTGATGTAGCTACCTTTGGTGGAACAACAACTGCCTATATCGCCTACGCGCTCGGTGGCATGGTGGCCGTTGATATTACAGGTTACAAAACTGCCGGCCCCTATGACCCAGGTCAGCCTGATCCGTTTGGACAGTTCCGCAAAGGACAGCGCCTGGGGTATGCGCCAGCAGTCCCGGCACATGGCCCTGATGCACCAACCGGTGCCCAGTCCAAGAGCCTGTTTCCATACTTTGGCGCGGGCATGCTCAAGGAGAGCGGTATTGTTGACGTTCAGGTCGATGTTGATGGTAACAGGATATTTTTATCAGATCATTTTGCCGGTTTAATAGTGATAAAGAATGCCAGTAATCCAGCAATGTGGCATGGTCCTCAGCTTGACATAGATCCTGCCGACTATTATGACAACGACACCCTTTCGCCATTCGTGCTGGGTGATCATTGGCCCGACTATGAATTCGTTATTTCCTATGACATGGCGCCTCATGACCCAACAGATAATGAATCATTACCAGAATGGTTGTACCAGTCACCCACGTTGCTGCTATCGGGCGAGGTCAGTGGACATG
>JAPHSZ010000093.1 GCA_026196545.1 Gammaproteobacteria bacterium | reverse complement strand
TCAGGCGTTAAGCCTGCTGATGTTGAATATGTGCTGCCGGATTTTACTGGAGAAATCCTCCAGGTTCCGCCAATGTATTCTGCTTTGAAACACAATGGTGAGCGTTTGTACAAGCTGGCCAGAGAAGGCATTGAGGTTGAACGCAAGGCTCGCACCGTTACTATTTATGACATTGTTCTGCATTCTTTTAAGGGTGACCTTCTTGATCTGGAAGTCCAGTGCTCCAAAGGTACTTATGTGCGTACCCTGGCCGAAGACATTGGTGAAGTGCTTGGATGCGGGGCGCATGTCAGAAAGCTGAGGCGTTTGAGTGTCGGCCCGTATCAGGGTGAAATGTACACCGCTGAACAATTATATGAATTAGCTGAGCAGGGCAGTGATGCACTTGATCAGATATTATTGCCCATCGAAAGTGGTGTGGCAGACTGGCCGGATGTGCACCTGGGTGCAGATGCGGCTTTTTATGTGGCACAGGGGCAGCCGATTTTAGTGCCCAATGCGCCTACGCAAGGCTGGGTACGGATCTATGACCAGCAGAAATTTCTTGGTGTTGGTGAAATCCAGGATGATGGCCGGGTGGCACCACGAAGAATGATTCAGGCATCGGCCTGAGGGGTGAAACGTCTATTATGAAACGGTGCTTTTGCACTGGCTTAATAAGTGATAAAATCCCCCACCTTTTAGCGACTACAAGTACAGTTTTTTGGAGTAAATATGGCATTATCAACAGTGGAAAAAGCCGAGGTTGTTGGAAAATTCCAGCAAAAACAAGGCGATACAGGCTCACCTGAGGTTCAGGTTGCGTTATTGACAACGCGCATTGTTCAGTTGACTGAACATTTTAAAGAGCACGCTCACGACCACCATTCGCGTCGTGGTTTGTTAAAGATGGTTAATCAGCGTCGTAAATTACTGGATTACCTGAAGGGCAAAAACCAGCAACGTTATAAAGATTTGATTGCTAGTCTGGGTTTACGTCGATAAAACAGAGACTATATATCTGGCAGTAACGGCATGGCCAGGTGGTCAGGCCATAACCTTAAGCATTGGGAAATAATAAAGTGATACCAACACCTATTAAGAAAGAATTTAAGTACGGCGAGCACACAGTAACACTGGAAACAGGCGAGATTGCACGTCAGGCATCGGCAGCAGTTATGGTGCGTATCGCGGATACGGTAGTATTTGTAACAGCCGTTCTCATGAAAGATGCAGATCCCTCCAAGGATTTCTTCCCAATGACCGTTAACTATCAGGAGCGTACTTACGCAGCAGGTAAAATTCCAGGTGGTTTCTTCCGACGTGAAGGTCGTCCTTCAGAAGCAGAGACTTTAACCTGTCGCCTTATCGATCGTCCTATCCGTCCTTTATTTCCCAAAGGCTTCAAAAACGATACACAAATAGTCGCTACTGTTGTATCTGTTTGTGATGAAGCTGATCCAGAAATTGCTGCAATCATTGGCGCATCGGCTGCCATGTCACTGTCGGGTGCACCTTTTGCTGGCCCACTGGGCGCGGCACGCGTTGGTTATAAAGATGGTGAATATTTGTTGAATCCATCTGTAGAAGCACTGGAAACTTCTGACCTTGATCTGGTGGTTGCGGGTACTCAGGACGCTGTGTTGATGGTTGAGTCTGAAGCTAAAATGCTGTCAGAAGAAGTGATGCTCGGTGCGGTTATGTACGGCCACGAGCAAATGCAGGCGGTTATCACTGCGATTAATGAATTGAAAGCGGAAATGGGCATTGAAAACTGGGACTGGACTGCACCAGAAGCTGATGAAGCCCTTGCTACTAAAGTAGCTGAAACTTCTACAGCAGCTATTACCGATGCCTACCAGATCGCTGACAAGTTACAGCGCCAGGATGCCGTGAAAGCAGCACGCAATGCTGCGGTTGAAGCACTGGCTGCTGCTGAAGGCGAAGAAGGCTGGAGTTCGGCCGATGTCTCAGATGCCTTTGGCAAACTCGAAAAGAAAATTGTACGCGGACGTATTATCTCAGGTGAAAAACGCATCGATGGCCGTACTACCAGCGATGTTCGCCAGATTACTGTTCGCACAGGTGTGCTACCCCGCACCCATGGATCAGCCCTGTTTACACGTGGTGAAACTCAGGCGCTGGCTGTGACTACACTGGGTACGGCGCGTGATGCACAAATTATTGATGCGCTGGGTGGTTCATATCGCGAACCGTTCATGCTGCACTACAACTTCCCTCCATACTGTGTAGGCGAGACCGGCATGGTCGGCAGCCCAAAACGTCGTGAGATTGGTCACGGTCGTCTGGCCAAGCGTGGTGTACTGGGTGTGATGCCTTCTGAAGAAGAATTTCCGTACACCATTCGCGTGGTATCTGAAATTACCGAATCTAATGGTTCCAGCTCAATGGCTTCGGTCTGTGGTTCCAGCCTGTCATTGATGGACGCGGGTGTACCTATCAAGGCACCGGTTGCGGGTATCGCCATGGGCCTGATTAAAGAAGGCGATGATTTCGCTGTATTGTCTGACATCCTTGGTGATGAAGATCACCTTGGTGATATGGACTTTAAAGTAGCGGGCACCACTGACGGTATTTGCGCATTGCAGATGGACATCAAGATCACCGGTATTACCCGTGAGATTATGGACAAGGCACTGACCCAGGCGAAAGAAGGTCGTAACTTCATTCTAGGTGAAATGGCCAAGGTTATTTCTGAAACTAATAAGGAAATGTCACAGTTTGCACCTCGCTACCTGAACATCAAGATCAACCCGGACAAGATTCGTGACGTTATCGGTAAGGGCGGCGCAATGATCCGTTCACTGACCGAAGAAACGGGTGCGACTATCGATATCGATGATGAAGGTAACGTTAAAATTGCTTCCAGTGACCTGGCAGCGGCTGAAAAAGCCCGTTCACGTATTGAAGAAATTACTTCAGATGCCGAAGTCGATGCTGTCTACAACGGTACAGTTAAGAAGATTATGGACTTTGGTGCTTTTGTTGAAATCCTGCCGGGTAAAGATGGTCTGGTTCATATTTCTCAAATCTGCGAAGAACGCGTTGATAAAGTGAGCGACAAACTTTCTGAAGGTGACAGCGTTAAAGTTAAAGTACTGGAAATTGACCGCCAGGGACGTATTCGTCTCAGTATGAAGGCGGTTGATGAAGAAACATCCTGATTAGTACGTTTTATATTAAAAAGGAGCCAGCTGGCTCCTTTTTTTTGTCAATAAATAGAAAACATTCCGGATAAATATATTAAAAGCTGAATTTTCATGGATTTAGACTACAATCTTGTGAAAATGAAACAATGTACTGGAGACATATCGTGGAAATAAGAAAAATACAGGGCGTCATAATCAGTTCTTTATTGATGGCTGGCCTTGCTGGTTGTTCTAGTTCGTCATCATGGAACCGGGGCGATGACTCACCCTGGAGAGCCAAGCACGAAGCAGAACGAGCGAATGTAGTCGCTGAAGACTTTGTTGAAGTCAGTGTCGATGAGGCGGTAGAAACCAACAGCCTGGAAGAAGCTCCCGTTGTAGAAGAGACGATGGCTGAACCTGAAATGGTCGAGCCAGAACTGGCAGCACAGCCTGAACTGGAATCAGTCTCTGATTTTGAAGCTGAGCCAGTGCCTGTCGAGTCAATGTCGGCATTTGAAAAACTTGAAGCAGGGATTGTTGAGCCAGACCCTGTTGTAGAAGAGATGCCCGCTGAAATAGTTGAACCTGTTGAAGAAGTGGCGGCCACGGATATTTCTGCTGTTTCCTCAAAAGCTTATGCTGTTCAGGTTTATGCAGGAAAAGTATTAGCCAATGTGAACCGTTATAAGGAAACACATGGCCTGGATAGCATGGAAATTGTTAAGACAGATGTGGATGGTGAGATATTTCATGTGCTGGTAGGTATCCACGATGGCTACTCAGCAGCCAGGCAGGCGGCAGCCGATATTGAAGAAAGCACGGGGTCGAAACCATGGATCCGTTCAGTTTCAGGCTTGCAGAAGATATCTGTAGAGTAGACTTTTGATAATCAGAGAAAGCCAGCCTCAACAGGCTGGCTTTTTTTTGTCTGCCATATCTTAAAATTGGTAATAAAATCCCGGATTTCAATAAACAGGCCCCTGGTATTATTGCCCATTTTGTTGAGAAACTGGCTGGTTAATATTCTGTAAAAACCTTAATATCTACAGTCCATATTTTTCGTAGTAATTGTGATGATAAACGCGCAGATATTCAGAGTCATTTTTAAGCTGTTTCGATACGGATTGATCGGTGTTTCAGTGTTATCACTGGTTTCCTGTGGCGCACTCATTTCAAATGCGAAGAAAGAATTTGCTGAAGATTTATCAGCGACAATTCTTGCCCATGATGAACCCGAAACCATCAAACAGGCAATACCGACTTATCTGGTTCTGGTCAGCAGTTTGATCAGGGGTGATCAGAAAAATGTAGACCTGCTGATTTCAGGTTCACGCTTATATGGCTCTTATGCTTCTGTTTTTGTTACTGAAAAAGACCGGAAGATCGTACTGGCGAAAAGGGCGTTTGATTATGCAGAGAAAGCGATTTGCATAAAGCTGGTAAAGGCCTGCAAGGCCAGAACCATGTCTTATTACGAGTTCGAGCAGATGCTCAAGGCGTTCAAAAAAGAACAGGCTGATTTAATGTTCGCCTATGGCGCTGCCTGGTCAGGCTTGATCCAGGCGAATCGAGCAGACTGGAATACAGTGGCTGATCTGCCAAAAGCCAAAGCCATTATCGCCAGGGTGCTAGAGCTGGATGAGACTATCAGTAATGGTGATGCGCATTTGTATATGGGGGTGATGGAATCGCTGCTACCGCCTGCCATGGGAGGTAAGCCGGAAATTGCCAAAAAACATTTTGAGCGTGCGCTGGAAATTTCAAAGCGTAAAAACCT
>JAPHSZ010000019.1 GCA_026196545.1 Gammaproteobacteria bacterium | reverse complement strand
TGGTGAGTTTTCGCGCAGAGATTTGAATTTGCTACAGATGTTTTCCAGCATCGTATCGATTGCAATTGAGAATGCGATGTCAGTGGACAACATGGAAAAAGCCAGAAAGGATAATGATGATTACCGCATGCGTCTGGAGGTGCTCAATAAGCAGTTACTTGAAAGCACCAGGGAACTGGAATATCTATCGCTGTACGACACGGTAACAGGCCTGCCCAATCGCTCCCTGTTCCATGACCGCCTGTCACGGAATATCTCCCAGGCGATTTTATCTGATGAATTTATCGGGCTGTTGTTAATAGATCTCAATCGGTTCAAGGAAATCAATGAAGCCATGGGCCATGATCGTGGTGATGTGCTACTCAAGAAAATTGCGCGGCGGTTTGAGCGTAACCTGAAACCAGATGAAACCCTGGCGCGACTCGGTGGCGATGAATTTGTTGTCGTAATGCCTGATTGCGATGAGGAACAATCAATGCAAAGGGGGAGGGAGTTTTTGGCCCTGCTAAATGAAGAATTTAATCTTATTAATATGAAAATAGCGGTTACTGCCAGTGTGGGGGTGTCAATATTCCCAACGCAGGGAGAGGATGCCACTAGTTTATTGAGCCATGCCGATTCAGCGATGTATAAGGCAAAAACGAATGCCATTGACCTGTGTCTGTACGACCCTGAGCATGACCATATGACCAGAGGGCGTCTGGCGATGGAGGTTGAAATACGCCGGGCACTGGAAGAAAAACAGTTTGAACTGTATTACCAGCCAAAGTTTTCTATTAAGGATAATAAACTGGTTGCGGCAGAAGCTCTGGGGCGTTGGGTGACCAAAGAGCGGGGTGTTGTTATGCCTGATACTTTTATCAAGGTGCTCGAGCAGAACGGCCTGCTGGATGCTTATACTTATTGGGCAATAGAGACTGCCTTGCAGCAGGCAAAAATCTGGAACAAAGAACGTCCCTTGCGGGTCGCGGTAAATTTATCACCGCATACTTTGATAGACCCGAATTTTATTAAAAAAATGGATAAAATTATTGGTAATAAAAAAAATGGTGAGTACCTTACTTTTGAAATTACCGAAAATCTATTTTTATCAGAGTACAAATTATTGGGTGAAGTGCTCGATCATATGTGTAAATTGGGCGTTCATTTATCCATTGATGATTATGGCACCGGTTACTCATCATTAAGTCGCCTGATAAAATTGCCTGTGAATGAGCTGAAAATTGATAAGTCATTTGTGAAAAATGTAAATATTAACAAGGATGATGAAGTGGTGGTTCGCTCAACGATAGAGCTGGCTCACAATCTCAATTTAACCGTGGTGGCTGAAGGCATAGAAGAACAGGCCGTTCTGGATGTGCTGAAAAAATATAACTGCGATGAGGCCCAGGGTTTTCTGATCAGCAAGCCATTGACAGTGACTGAGTTTAGTGAGTTTTTAAAGCAACATTAGGGCTTTGTAGTCAACGCCTTTTATTCAACACATGCCATGGCCCATTCCTCTGGGTTAACAAAAAATCTATATCAATTTGGCTCAATATGGGAAAAAATAGAGTCTGTCTGTGTATTTAAGATTACCTTAAGAATTGCCCCGTAATCTTAATCAATCTAAATTTAAGAGTGTCTATAACAACATGAGACTAGTGCAATATACCTTCCTTTTGTTGATGCTTGTTTTAAGCAACATCAGCCTGGCGGCTGTTCAGGACGCACCTTCGATTAAGCTGCCCACCACCGATGGGCAGGTGGACCTTGCTAGCTTGAAAGGCAAGGTGGTTTATCTTGATTTCTGGGCATCCTGGTGCGATCCCTGCAAGAAATCATTCCCCTGGATGCATGAGATCAAAAAAACCTATAAGGATCAAGGTTTTGAGGTTCTGGCAATTAGTCTGGATAAGGAAAGAAAGCTGGCTGATGCCTTCCTGAAGGATATGGATGTTAATTTTGTTGTCGCTTTCGATGAGGTCGGTGATTCGGCCAGAAAATACAAACTGCGTGGTATGCCAGGTAGTTACCTGATTGGGCGTGATGGGAAGCTTTATGCGTCACACATTGGTTTTCGTGAGAAAGACAAGGCGAAAATGGAAAAAGCGATTAAGCAATTGTTAGCGCAGTAATTACTGTAGTAACGACTGATTGTGATTATGAGGAGTTTTATGAAACGTATAGCGACAGTTATTTTATTGATGGCACTGGCAGGCTGTTCCAGTATGGGCGTGGAGCCGTGGGAACGTGACCTGCTGGCCAAAGATTCGATGCAGCTGGTGCCGGATTATTTTGATAATTTTTATGATGAGCACATTTATTTTAGTAAAGAGGCTTCCAGTGGTGGTCAGGGCGTTGGTGGAGGAGGCTGCGGATGCAACTAAAGAAAATTAAAGGCCAGATGGCCGTGGCGACCTGCGCGTTATTACAGGCGGCTTCACCTGCGGCTAATGCGGCTGAGGCTGAATGGGACGTTGATACCTCATTGCTTTATTACAGTGAGGCCGATGGCCGGGTTCAGGCAGCGGAGCCAGCCATCCACGCAGGCCGCGACCTGGGAGATGATGAGCGGATCGATTTCCGCGTTGTTTTTGATGCCCTGACGGGGGCGACGCCTAATGGTGGCTACGCGACTTCAGCAGCGCAAACTTTTACCACGCCATCGGGTGATAGCACATACGTTACAGCGGCGGGTGATTCACCTCTGGATGATACCTTCAGGGATGCGCGTGTTTCTCTGGGCGCAGACTGGACCATGTCGCTGGATCGCATGTCAAAGGTCGTATGGGGTGCGAGTCTGTCGGGTGAAATCGATTATATTTCCATGGGGTTGACTGCGGCTTATTCACAGGACTTCAATAATCGAAATACCACCTTAACCGCCAGCCTCGGTTTTAATAATGACATAATCAATCCCTATGATGGCGTGCCCATCGAATTTTCACCGATGCGTGTGGCGAACACGGGCATTAATCGTGATGGTGATAGTGAGACAAAAACCATCACCGATTTTATGATTGGGGTCACCCAGGTGGTGAACCGTAAGACGCTTATTCAGCTGAACCTGTCGCTGAGCCTGGTTGATGGTTATCAGAATGACCCGTATAAAATTATGACAGTGGTTGATGACCCTGTCACCGGGCTGCCTGCAAGCTCGTTTTTGACAGCGGACGATTTGTCCTACGTCTATGAAAAACGCCCGGACTCACGCCAGAAGAATATCCTGTTTTTCAAGGCGGTACATCATCTTGAAGAAGATGTGATTAATTTCTCGTACCGTTATTACAGCGATGACTGGGGTATTAAATCGCACACTCTGGATTTGAAATATCGTTATGAGCTGGCCAACAGTTATTTACAGCCACATGTTCGTTACTACACACAGGACGCGGCTGATTTCTACCGACACAATCTGGTGCTGGGTACAGACATCGACACAGCGGGCAATGCGCTGATTGATTATGCCAGCCATGATTACCGGCTTGCAGAACTGGATACGGTCACGCTGGGCCTGAAATACGGCATACCAATGGGCGATGATAGTGAATTCTCGGTACGCGGTGAGGTTATTAGCCAGTCGGTCAATGACAGTGGCGTGCCTGCCGGTCAGGAGACACCAGACCTGGATGCGCTGATGCTACAGGTCAACTATTCATTCCTGTGGTGATGATTGTTTCTCAGATTGTGGTAAGTTTGGGGCTTCTGTAAAGAAGCCCTTTTTTATGAAAAATTTAAAAACAAAAAGCTTAAAGCTGAGGCACGAAGCCAATTACTGGCAGGGCTCGTTTTCGGCCATGGCCAGTCCCTGTGAAGTGCTCATGGAAGTTAAGGACAGGGCAATGGCTGCGCGTATTCTCGAAGCGGTAGCCGATGAAGCCAGGCGCATCGAACAGAAATTCAGTCGCTATCGTGATGACAATATTATTTATAAAATTAATAATGCAAAAGGCCAGCCGGTTTCAGTCGACGATGAAACTGCAAGGCTGATCGATTTTTCTGACCGGCTCTACCAGATGAGCGAGGGACTGTTTGATATCACCTCTGGTGTGCTCAGAAAAGTCTGGAAATTTGATGGCAGTGATAAGGTGCCGGAATTTCTGGCGGTGAGTGCCATGCTTGATAAAATTGGCTGGACAAAAGTGCAGTGGAAAGATCAAACATTGACCATGCCCGAAGGCATGGAGATAGACCTCGGTGGTGTCGGCAAGGAATATGCGGTCGACCGTTGTGTGCAGATAGCGCGCTCCCTGACCGACGAAAGCGTGCTGGTAAATTTTGGTGGTGACCTGGCGACCACGGGTGAGCGTCGCAATAAATTGTGCTGGTCGGTAGGGCGTTTAATTACGGGAAAGGACAATGCTGTCGCCCTGTTTAAACTCTATCGTGGTGCCATCGCCACCAGTGGTGATGCACACCGTTATTTATTAAAAGACGGTGTTCGCTACAGCCATGTGCTCAACCCTAAAACCGGATGGTCGGTACCCGATGCACCGCATACGGTGAGCGTGGCTGCACCTACCTGTGTGGAAGCCGGGATGATGTCGACACTGGCGATGTTGCAGGGTGAGAAGGCGAGGGCGTTTCTGGAGTTGCAGGAAGTGGATTTTTGGGTGGATTAGTGTAGGTGCGAATTTATTCGCACGCGCTGCTGATTGAACGGGGTTTATTCAAGCGATGGAAAAGCCAAGAAAATTATATACCAACAAAAAGTGGGATAACTTTTCTGCAAAGGTAAAGCAAAGAGACGGCTATAAATGCCTGCGCTGTAAAAGGGGCGAGTCTGAAGTGGTGCTCCAGGTGCATCATGAGATATATGTAAAAGATAAACCCCCATGGGCGTATTCGCTGAGTGATTGCAGAACCCTGTGCAAGGGCTGTCATGCAAGAGGGCATAAGCTGATTGCACCTGATCGCGGCTGGACTTTAATTTTGATTGAGGATCTGGGTGGGCCTGATGGTATTTGTGAGCGGGAAAACTGTGGCCATGAGATCAGGTATGCACATGTCACTTACCACCCTGACTGGGGTTATAAAGTGGTTGGCAGCACCTGTGTCCAGCACCTAACCAAAAAAGACAGGCTGTTAAGCGGCCATGTTATTAGCCTGTATAAAAACATCAGTAAATTTGTTCATGAATCAGAATGGGTAAATGGTTTTACTAAAAAAGGAAAGCAATATATAAGTGCTAAGTACAAGTATCACACGATAAGAATATACGGCGAAGAAAATAATTATTCTTTCCAGCTGGTATTAAAGGAAAAAGGAATACGCTGGCATGAGTTTCGAGATATCCTTCCTGCCAGGAACAGGAGTCTTGAGGAGGTAAAAGAATTGTCCTATATCGTGCTGAAAGGAACCATCAGCAAGGATGAAGAGGAAAAATCATTGTTGAGAGATATGTACAGAAAAATAAAGTAACAAAGGTTTATTTAAGCGAAGCCCTTATCGCATCAACCACAGGTTTTGTTTCGGGTTGAACGCCCCGCCATAAATTAAATGATGCCGCTGCCTGCTCAACCAGCATACCCAAACCATCAAAAATATTTTCTGCACCGTGCTGACTTGCCCATTTCATGAATATGGTCGGTTTTGCAGCGTACATCATATCGTAAGCGCAGGCTCTGTCATTGAATAACGTATCGGGCAAAGGCGGCAGGTCGCCCTGAAGGCTGGCTGAGGTGCCGTTGATGACGATATCAAACGACTGGCCTTCCAGGTCATTAAAACCACAGCCTGAAATTTTTTCGAGATCGGCAAAATCTTCGGCCAGTTGCAGGGCTTTGCTGACGGTGCGATTAGCTATCACCAGTTCTGCCGGGTTTTCCTGCATGATGGGTTCGATAACACCACGCACGGCACCACCGGCGCCGATGATTAAAATTCTTTTATCTTTTAATTCTATCTGGTGGTTGTTGACAAGGTCACGCACCAGGCCAATGCCATCGGTGTTTTCACCGAAGTAGCTGCCGTCCTCTTTTATGATAAGGGTGTTGACCGCACCGGCTCTTTCGGCGCGTGCGCTTCTTTGCGTGGACAGTTGCCAGGCCTGTTGCTTGAACGGAATGGTGATGTTGATGCCCTTGCCATTATTTTCAATGAAGTGCCTGACTGCTTCTTCAAAGTTATCTACTTCCGTGAGTTCAGCGGTGTAAATTAATTGCTGCCCGGTTTGCTCGGCAAACAGGCTGTGAATCTGCGGGGATTTGCTGTGGCTGATCGGGTTGCCGAAAACGGCGTAACGATCAATATTGCTTTCAGGCACTATTCAGCCAGCCACTGTGCTATATCTTTGGCGTAATAGGTCAGTATGCCGTCAGCGCCAGCGCGTTTCATTGACAGCAGGCTTTCCATGACCACGGCTTTTTCTTCGAGCCAGCCATTCTGTGAGGCGGCCTTGAGCATGGCGTATTCACCGCTGACCTGGTAAACAAAGGTCGGTGTGCCAAATTCATCTTTGATGCGGCGCACAATATCCAGATAAGGCATGCCGGGTTTGATCATGACCATGTCGGCACCTTCGTCCAGGTCGAGCGCAACTTCGCGGATGGCTTCGTCGGAATTGGCAGGATCCATCTGGTAGCTGTATTTATTGCCGGCACCCAGGTTGGCAGATGAGCCGACGGCATCGCGGAAAGGGCCGTAGAAACTGGAGGCGTACTTGGCGGCGTAGGCGAGGATGCGGGTATGGATAAAACCGGCATTTTCCAGCGCATTGCGTATGCAGCCGATGCGCCCGTCCATCATGTCCGAGGGGGCGACCACGTCGGCACCCGCTTCGGCGTGGGACAGTGCCTGTTTGACCAGTACCTCGATGGTTTCATCGTTAAGTACGTAGCCGGTGTCGTCGATCAGGCCGTCCTGACCGTGGCTGGTGAACGGGTCGAGGGCGACATCGGTGATTACGCCAAGTTCAGGGAATTTTGCTTTCAGTGCGCGTACCGCCTGTTGGGCCAGGCCATCCGGGTTGAAGGCTTCTTCAGCGGCATCAGACTTTTTATCAGCGCCAATGACGGGGAACAGGGCAATAGCGGGGATGCCCAGTTCGATGCATTGCGCGGCTTCGATAAGTAACTGGTCGATGCTGACGCGCTCGACGCCGGGCATAGAGGCTACTTTTTCACGCTGGTTGGTGCCTTCGATGACGAACATGGGGTAGATCAGGTCATCGGTGTGGACGTGGTGTTCACGCATTAACCGTCGAGAGAAGCCGTCACGGCGCATTCGACGCATTCGGATGCTGGAAAAAAAATCGGCTGTTGACATGATAATCCCCACAATTTAATCAGTTAATTGGCTATTGTAGCAGCCTGAAAAACATCTGGCATCCATCAAAATTTGCTGATAACTAGATAATTTGTCGCATAATGTGGCATATGTCTAAAAATACCATAAAAAATTATGGTATTAATTGGTGTAGATATGATAAGTTTTTTAATTCCCCCTGACTGCTGCTATATAAGCGTATTCTGGTATTTGACTGCACGCTTAGGGGAAATTGTCCCAGAGAGGAAGTGCTAATGAGTGATGATGCTGTACAGAGAATATTGATAGTCGAGGAATCGGCTACCCTGCGTTATATATTGAGTAAGCTTGTTGAAAAGCAGGAGTTTGAGCTGGTAATAGCAGACTCATTCCACTCGGCAATAGAGCTGATGCCGCATGTTACGCAAAGTTTGCACGGCGCAATTATTGGCCTCACAAATTACAAGCACAATAGTGAATCTGCCCGTCTGCTGGTGATGTTCAATCAGGAGCCTTACAGCGAACTCCCGGTCATTCTGCTTTCCAATGCCCCTGACCTGAATGTACTCAACTGGACCAGCACACGACCTAACTCGGCGATGGTGACCTGGGAAAATTACCAGGAAGCGGTTTCTTCATTGCAATCTATGTTGAACCCGGATGAAAGGGAAGATGACCAACCCTGTTTCTCGCAAACTTCAGAGCCGACAAGAGTGCTATTTGTCGATGATTCGAGAAGTATTGTGATTTACTACAGCCGTTTATTGAAGAAAAACGGTTATCAGGTTGAAACGGCGAATTCGGTAAAACAGGCTTACGAACTGGCGCTGAAACAGGAGTTTGACATCGCTGTAGTCGATTATTTTATGCCTGATGAGAATGGTTATGTGTTGTGTCAGAAGCTGCGTGATAATCCTCGAACTGAGGGCATTCGTACAGCCGTGATCACGGGTACTTACCTGGACTCGGTGATTCGCGACTGCCTGAATGCAGGCGCGATTGAGTGTTTCTTTAAAAATGAGGCTGAAGAATTATTTTTAGCACGCATTGCGGCGATGAGTCGTTTTATTGAAATTCAACGTTCGATTGAAAAACAGCGCGAAGGCCTGGCGGCTATTCTTGAATCAGTGGGTGAAGGTGTTTATGGCGTTGATAATGATGGTGTGGTGACCTTTGCCAATCCTATGACTTACGATCTTCTGGGGCTTGAAACCTCGGAAGATTTGACTGGTAGAAATGCCTGTGAGATTTTTCATTACCAGGATGAAAAGCTTTCCAAGGAAGAAGATCAGCTGCGTAATGCTTACGAAAAAAAATATGTGCTACGAAGCTGGGAAACACGCTTTCAGCATCAGTCTGGAAAAGCAGTGCCAGTCGAATGTACTTTATATCCATTGAACATAAAAGGCAGGCAGGAAGGTTCTGTGGTTGCCTTTCGGGATATCTCAAATCAGAAAATGCTGGAGGAGCGGTTACGCTGGCAGGCAACTCATGATCACCTGACCGAAATTTATAATCGTCGTTACCTGGAAACGCATCTTGAAGAAGAAATTAGTCATGTACAACGTAGTGGCATTACGAGTGCGATTGTTTATCTCGACCTTGACCGCTTTAAGTATGTGAATGACACGGTGGGCCATGAGGCGGGCGATAAGTTATTGATCGAAATTAGTAACACGCTGGTTCAACAGTTGAGAAGAAATGACATCGTGGCGCGTATCGGTGGTGATGAATTTGCCATCGTTCTGAAAAATGTTGATACAACGCTTGCCATGAGTTTGGCGGAAGTCTGTCGTGAGGCATTGACAGGATTGCGCGTACCACATAATGAAAAATCCTATCATGTGAATGCCAGTGTTGGTGTGGCCATGATTGAAGCTGATACGGCTACCGCAGGTGATGTGCTGGCAGATGCAGATATCGCCTGTCATGTTGCCAAGCGTCTGGGCCGCAACCAGACACATTTGTACGATAAGAGTGATGATGAACGTAATGCTATGGGCAGTGAGCTGGGCTGGTCGACACGGCTGCGTGAAGCGCTGGAGAATGAAAGCTTTGAATTACATTTTCAGCCGATTCTTGATTTGCACGATATGGATTTTGCTGACCTGCCCATTCAAAATGGCCTGTTGTGGCAGCAGTATCTGAAATTAAACAAAGATAGGTATTGTTATGAGGTTCTGATAAGGATGCGCGCCGAAGATGGTGAGCTGTATCTACCTGAGTCATTTATACCTACGGCAGAACGTTTTAATTTGATGATTGATGTAGATATGTGGGTGGTCGAGCAGACCCTGCGTGCGCTGGCTGCGACCGGTGAGGAACAGGGCAAACTCTGTTTGTCGATAAATCTATCGGGAAGCACAATGGATGATGATGAAGCACCGGATGTGATTAAATCATTAATTGAAAAGTATGAAGTAGCGCCGAGCGATCTGGTGTTTGAAATTACCGAAACCAGTGCTATTGCCAATATGAGTCAGGCTAATCGTTTTATGGAGTCGTTGAGTGAGATTGGTTGTCAGTTTTCTCTGGATGATTTTGGATCCGGTTTCTGTTCTTTTTCGCAGCTCAAGAGTCTGCCATCAGATTATGTGAAAATCGATGGCCAGTTTGTAAAAAATATGGCGAGGGGTTCAACAGATCGTGCCATTGTCACCGCGATGAATGATGTGGCGCATTCGCTGTCACGTTCAACAGTGGCTGAATATGTGGAAAGCCCGGAAGTGATGCGTTTGCTAAAAGTCTGTGGCGTAGACCGTGTCCAGGGTAATTATATTTCCTACCCGCTTGAACAACTGCCACACGGTAAGGTGTCGAAAAAATCTACTCAGAAAATAGAAACAGTAGAGCCGGCTATTTAATATTGAGCCAGTCCCTGGGCTTTAAATAGTAGTCGTAGAGTTCTGCTTCTGGGCTGCCTGCCTCAGGCTGCCAGTTGTATTTGAAATGCACAACCGGCGGTAGTGACATTAAGATGGATTCTGTACGGCCACCGGTCTGTAGGCCGAACAAAGTGCCGCGATCATAAACCAGGTTGAACTCAACGTAGCGACCACGCCGGTAAAGCTGGAACTCGCGTTGTGCTTCGCTGTATTCGGTATTTTTTCTGCGCTGCACGATAGGCAGGTAGGCTTGCAGATAATGCTCGCCAATGCTGCGGGTGAAATCAAAGCAATTCTTAAAACCGCCTTCGTTTAAATCGTCAAAAAAAAGCCCACCAATACCGCGTTGCTCATCACGGTGTTTCAAATAAAAATAGTCGTCGCACCATTTTTTATACTTTGGATAAATGTCATCACCGAAGGGCAGGCAGGCATCCTGTGTTGTCTTATGCCAATGGATGCAGTCTTCCTTGTTTGCATAATACGGTGTTAGGTCAAAACCACCGCCAAACCACCAGACAGGGTCGGCACCATCCTTGTGTGCAATAAAAAACCGCACATTGGCATGAGAACTCGGTACGTGAGGATTTCTAGGGTGAATAACTAGAGATACGCCCATGGCTTCAAATTCCCTGCCTGCCAGTTCAGGACGGTGTGCCGTTGCTGAGCCAGGAAGTTTGCCACCTGTAACGTGTGAAAAATTAACGCCCGCTTGTTCAAATACAGCGCCATCGGTAAGCACGCGTGTAATGCCTCCGCCACTATCATTTTCACGTTGCCATTTATCAATAATAAAATCAGCTTTACCATCTTCATCGGCAAGGGCCTGGCAAATGTTTTTTTGAAGATTAAGTAAAAATTCTTTTACGTCGTTAGTATCGGGCTTTGACATGTTGTTCTACTTATGGGCGGATTATTGAAAGATCGTCTAATCTTTTTATGGTTGAGGCCTGTCCGCTGAGATGGCGGTCATCAATCAGAATGGCATCTACTTTATCATGAAAGTATTTATGAGCCTGCAATGCATTTATTATGGTTTTTTTGCCGCTCAGGTTGGCGCTGGTTGAGGTGATGGGATGACCGAGCTGCTGGCAGAGTTCTGTAACTACTGGGTGCTGGCTAATGCGTATTGCTATGGTTCTCTGTTTGTTTGTCAGCCAGTCGGGCAAAGAAGTTTTTACCGGAACAATCCAGCTGGTGGGTGTTTCTGTGTGCAGGATTTTTTTCCTGTCATCGGCGGAAAGTATTTCAATGTAGTTGCTAAACAGATCCAGGTTATGAGCAAGAAGAATCAGGCCTTTGTCTGGTTGCCTTTGCTTGAGATGGTTCAGGTAGTTGACCGCGTTAAGATTCATCGGGTCACAACCAAGACCATAAACTGTCTCGGTTGGGTAAACGATGATGCCGCCATGGCGAATCTGGTGAACTGCATACCGAATGGCAAAGTGGCTCGCCATAATTCAGGCTTATTTCT